>QNBT01000371.1 GCA_003644205.1 Planctomycetota bacterium
TCTAACCGTCTAACCGTCTAACCCTCTAACCGTCTAACCGTTTTTGAGTTCCTCGTATCCGTAATGAGCGATGAGGTGGTCGAGTATGACCATTGCAGTATAGTTTTCTGCGACGGGCCAGATTCGTCCAACAATAGTCGGGTCGCGTCTGGTAATGGCAGCTAAATCTTTGTTCTCAAGTGTATATTTATCAATCGTATGTTGAGGTTTGTCAATCGTGGGTGTGGGCTTAATTGTAAGGCGGACTATAATGGGCTGGCCGGTAGCAAGGCCGCCCGTGATACCGCCGGCGTTGTTTGAGTCAAAGACAACCTTGCCGTCTTCGGCATGCATCTGGTCGTTGCACTCAAATCCGGTCATATTCCTGACGGCAAAACCCGCGCCGACCTCTACACCTTTGACAGCGCCTATGCCTAACATTTTGCCTAATTCGCCGTCAAGCTTATAGAAGACCGGCTCACCAAGTCCAGCCGGAACGCCGGTTACTACGACCTGGACAACTCCGCCGCATGAATCGCCGGTGGCGGAGATTTTATTGGCGGCATCGACCATTTGTCCGGCAGCGTCAATATCGGGACAGTTCACTATGTGGTGAACACCGTATTTATCGCTAATCGCATCAGGCGTCATCTCGGGCGCCTTTTGGCGGATAGGTTCAATTTCCTGTTCGATCTCGGCCAGTATCCGCATCTTTTCGAGAAATCGCATTTCTGAGGTGATGCGGTTTTTGACATATATCTCCTGGTAGAACGGGTCGAGGTCACATCGCATTTTTTTGTAAGCGTTCGTATAATCAAATGCCTTGGCGTGGTCAATATCACCACATTCGACGCCGGCCAATTCCTTTATATACGAAAATACCTCTATGCCACATCTCTTGAGCACTTTTTTTGCGACGCAGCCGGCCGCGACTATGGTACAGGTGTATCGTCCGCTGAAAAGTCCGGCCCCGATGGCATCATCATCCGGCCCATACTTGGCAAAAGAGGCGTATGAGGCGTGGCCGGGGCGCGGGGTTCGATTTGTATCCTGGTACTGCTTGACGTGGATAAAGTGGCGGTCCAGGTTGGGAATAAGGATTGCCAGCGGCGTTCCGTTTGTGTGGTTCCTGTTGGCGGCGCCTTCGATGGTATCGGCGGCGTTGACGCCGGAGTAAATTACGGGCAGGTCCGGCTCCTTTCTCGGGCTGGACAGCTCATCGGCGCCGGGCTTTCTCAAAAGCAAATCGCCGTAAATTTGGCGCTCCGTTATCAACATTCCGGGCGGAACACCTTGTATGACAGCCGTCAAGCCTTCCTGGTATGACCCGCCGGCAACAGTAACCTGAAACATTCGTCCAATATGACATCCTAACATTTCATAACCTCTCAAATAGTGAATTGTTGACTAAACAATCAGTTCCATTTTTGCACCGAGGCTTTTCATTAATTCCACATAATCAGGAAATGTTACGTTTATAGCCTCGGCTGTATCAATAACAGTTTGGCCTTCAACCGCCACGCCCGCCAAACCAAGGGCCATGACTATCCTGTGGTCGCTCCTGCCGTCAAGCTGTGCGGCACTAAGTTGGCTTTGGCGTATTATAAGCCCATCGGGCAATTCTTCAACATCGGCGCCCATTTTTTTTAGTTCACTCGCCATGCAACTGATGCGGTCAGTCTCTTTGTTCCTGGCCTGGGCCACATTGACCAGTTTTGTGGTACCGGCGGCAAATGCAGCAACGACAGCCATCGCGGGCAGCGCATCGGGGGTCCTGTTCATGTCAATTACGGTACCGGTCAGCTTTGAGCCTTTCACATGAACGGTGTCTTTGGCAATGCTGATATCGGCCCCCATCGAGCACAGATAATCGGCGACGGCCTTATCAGGCTGGCTGTCTGAAAAGTCGAGTCCTTCGATTGTTACATCGGCGCCGGCTATAGCGGCGGCGCAGAGAAAGAATGTTGCGCTGGAAAAATCGGCGCCGATTGCCGAATCAAAGGCATTGTACTTCTGGCCGCCTGCTATCCTGAAGTGGCGCATCCGGTCATTTTCGTACTTGATACCCTGCTTATCCAGCCAGTCTAATGTCATCTGCACATAGTCAGGTTCATTAAGCAAAGTAACCTCGATGTGGGTGTCTTTGGCAGCGAGCGGCGCAGCCAGAAGCAGACTGGACAGATATTGGCTGGTAACACACTCGATAGTCGTCGCGCCGCCGACGAGTTTGCCGGCTATTTCCACGGGGGCTTTGCCGTTGTTGTTGACAGAGCGAGCCTGTGCGCCAAGGGCACAAAGTGAAGTTAAAAGCGGGCCAATCGGCCGACTCCGGATCTGCTCATCACCTGTGAACGTTACGGTTGCGTCCTTATCAAGCAATGCCGCCGAACCGAGCGCAATCCTGAGTGTGGTTCCTGAATTGCCCACGTCAATAATCCCGGCGGGTATGGATAGTCGGCCACCGGTCCCAACAACTTTCCACATCTTTTCGTTGCCGGTGTCAATCGTGGCACCAAACGCCCGATAACAATTCACCGCGCTAAGTGTATCATTTGAGACTAATGGATTTTGGATTGTGCTTTGTCCGTCAGCTAATGAGGCGATGGTTACGGCGCGGATGGTGTGGGATTTCGATCCCGGGATCGATACTGTCCCTGCCAATTTTGATTTTTCCACAATAAGCTTCATTACGACTCGTCAACTTTGGAATTTTGTGCTATTCGAGACATTTCAGCCCGACCGCCGAATCGGTATTTTTACCAGAATCCCAAACGCATGAAAAGACTTTTTGGCAGTAGAGCCATTTGCGTTGTAAAGATTTTTTGGCCGTATCAAAAGTGTATTGTAGGACGAAAGCAGTATTTTTACAACCATCAGACTGATAAACATCGGTTTGGAAACCACTATAGAGTAACTAAAACACGATTTTCCCGCCTCCAGGCCAATTCGGCGCAAAATCCAACCCCGCTTACCTACAAAATACCCGCCTCACCGACAATCAAGCAGCCTGCACGAGACTACGCA
>QNBT01000372.1 GCA_003644205.1 Planctomycetota bacterium
AAGCGAATCCACCTGATGCCGTCAACTTCACTTGCCATTTCAAGCAGGTCTGCCAGGCGATATGTTCTGTCGCCGGCGGGGAAGCTGTATGAGTTTATCGTCTGGCCAAGCAGTGTGATTTGTTTTACTCCATCGGCTGCGAGCTTTTTAATCTGTTCGATAATTGCTTGGGGCGGACGTGAAACCTCCGGCCCGCGGACGTACGGAACAACACAGTAGCTGCAAAAGTTGTTGCAGCCGCGCATTACGCGGACGAATGCCTGGCCGGGTATGTGATTTTTGTCTGAATCGTAAGCAAGCTCGAAATTATCAAGTGCATCGCTTTGGTCGTCCGAACATTTTCGGCGGATGTTTTGTGTTACGGTTAGAATTTTTTTTTGCTCTTCGAGCGCCCGTTTTACGAGGCCGGGAATCTGTGGTATTTGAGCCGGTCCGCAAACGATGTCAACTGCTTCGTGGTCGAGCAGCTCAGCGCCTAATCGCTGGGCCATGCAGCCGATTACTCCGACGACAAGCCGCGGCCGGGTTTCTTTTATATGCTTGAGATGGCCAAGATGCGAAAGAACCCTGTCCTCTGCATGCCGGCGCACCGAGCAGGTATTTATCAGAACCACGTCGGCGTCTTTTACTTTTTCGGTGAGAGTAAAACCTGCATCCTCAAGGGCACCCGTTACAATCGCCGAATCGAGCTTATTCATCTGGCAGCCGAAGCTGTTTATATGAACTTTCCTTGTATCCATGAGAAATAAGAGTATATATGATTTCGCATTTGGTGTATAGTATTTGCCCTTCGCCTTTCTTTTTTGCGGTTTATTTGCAGGCTGAATGAACCGAAATAACGATATTAGCACTGTTAAGCTGGAAAAAATGATATGCGGGCTATGAGTGAGCGAAGAAGGCTTGTTGAACAGGAGGGGCGCAGGCACGCCGTGCGCAGGGGGATGCGCGGGAGACTGCACTTTGAGAACATGCCGCGGCTTCATAAGCTGCTTGAGTTTCTTGTGCGGGTTACCCTTACGAAGGACAGAGGGGTGAGGAATGTACTGGACGTGAGAAGTGAGGAGGTCGAGATTGTGTCGGGCGAGCTGCCGGCCGGTTTCGATAATACGCGGATATTGCTGGTAACGGACCTGCATATAGATGGGGTGGATGGTCTGGCCGAGAAGATTGTCAGTGTTGCAGGTGCGGTTGATTATGACTTTTGCATTTTGGGCGGTGATTATAGTTTTGGCGCAGGGAGCAAAGGGAGCTTAGCTTATTCGAGGATGAAGGATGTCGCGGCGGAGTTGCGGGCGAAGTCGAAGGTGTTTGCGGTGTTGGGCAACCACGACCGGTACAGCACGGGTGAGCTTTTGGAGGAGTGCGGGGTCCGGGTGTTGGTGAATGAGAGCGTGTGTCTCGAGAAGGGCGGCGATAAGATGTATCTGACGGGGCTGGATGACTGCCATTATTACGGTGCCGATGATATTGAGTTGGCTGATGACGGGATTGAGGATGGTGCGTTTAAGATATTGGTGTGTCATTCGCCTGAGGCGTACAGACAAGCGGCCGAGGCGGGGTATTCGCTGTACCTGACCGGTCATACACATGGAGGGCAGATTTGTTTACCCGGCGGTATAGTGGTGGTCGGTGGAGCGACGGTCCCGCGGCGGCTGTTAAAAGGCCGATGGCGGCATGACGGGATGTGTGGATATACATCGCGCGGGGCCGGCGCGAGCGGGGTAGCGGTGCGGTATTTCTGTCCACCGGAGATGACTGTGATTACACTTAGAAAAGGGTAGTCAGTATGCGGTATTTGACGTGTGTTGACCTGAGATATTAAAGTTACTATGATTTATCGGTGATATCCGTTTTAACGAAAGGTTTACAGTGTCGGTAAAGTTGAGTTTTTTAGGGGCGGCCGAGAATGTTACAGGGTCCTGTTTCCTTTTGGAAACTGAGGATTGCAAGCTTTTGGTCGATTGCGGACTGTATCAGGAAAGGCAGTTTCGCCGGAGGAACTGGGAGCCGTTTGCGGTTGACCCCGCCAGTATAGATGCGGTGCTTTTGACTCATGCGCATCTTGACCACTGTGGATTGCTGCCGAAGCTGGTCAGGGAAGGTTTCGCAGGGGCGGTTTACTGTACCGATGCCACTTCGGAGATAGCCAGGATAGTCTTGGCCGACAGCGCTCACATTCAGGAAGAAGATGCCGCATTCAAGCGCAAACGCCATAAGCGCCAGGGCCACGTGCCGCCCCGGCCTGTGGAGGCGCTTTATTCGGTCCAGGACGCCCAGGCATGTTCGGAGCTTTTCTCGCCGGTCAAGTATAAGCAGGTCCTCAATATCGGCGATTGCGCCGAAGCGACGTTTCATGACGCCGGGCACATCCTCGGCTCATCTATGATAAAGGTTAAGGTGCCGATAGACGGCGAGGAGCGGAGCATACTTTTTTCCGGTGACGTCGGCAGAAATAACAGACCAATCTTGAAGGACCCGACCGTTTTCGACCAGGCCGACTATATCCTGATAGAATCGACATACGGCGACCGGACGCATGAGACATTCGAGGATACAAAGATTAAGTTCGCAGAGGCGGTCAATACGGCTGTTGAGTCCGGCGGCAATATTATCGTACCGAGTTTTGCGATAGAGAGGTCGCAGGAGATACTGTATTACCTCAATGAACTGCAACTGGAAGAAAAGATTCCGCACATACTCGTTTTCTTAGATAGTCCGATGGCTGTGTCTGTTACGGATGTATTCAGGCACCATCCTGAGATGTACGACTCCGAGATGACAGAACTGCTCGGCAAGCACCATTCGCCGTTTGCTTTCAGTGGCCTGAAGATGGTAAGGAGCACAAGAGAGTCCAAGGCAATCAATAAGATTAAAGGTACTATTATGGTAATCGCCGGCTCAGGTATGTGCACGGGCGGTAGAATTAAGTACCACCTCGTCGAGCATATATCGAGGCACCAAAGTACGATTATGTTTGTTGGCTACCAGGCCAAGGGCACC
>QNBT01000373.1 GCA_003644205.1 Planctomycetota bacterium
AAGGCCATTTTGAGCTTGAGAAAATCGGACAACAATTCGTCTTCTCTGCTTTTTTTTACCATCTCCCGGTCGATCTGTCTGTAAACCTCGTATGCCTTTTCATAATCACGGCCAAGGTAGAAACTTTCGGCCACTTTTAAAGATAATGGCTCGGTCGAGTATGGTGACGATTCCACTCCTTGTACACGCTGCTCAGTCTGTTTTGACATATCCTCCGTTTTGATCTCTGGAAAAGATGTTGTAGGTTTCTGAACTGCTATTTTGTGTGTTGGCTTTTTTACGCCAGCAACAGAAGCTGTGTGGGATTTTATAAGAAAAAAAGTCAATAGTACCCCTATTAATACTATTAAAAGGGAAAGAATTTTTTGCCAGGTCGAGAATGAAGTAGATGCTTGAAGGGAATTCAGCAGATGATTGTAAGAACCCCCGTCTCCGATCGATATGCCCTGCCCTGTTAGTTTATCATACGTTGGCGTTTTTTCGGGTCGGACATCCTGCGATTCGGAGTCTGGAGCACTGTCGCCAGGCCCCTGTTGCTGGGCATGTTGTTGATTTTTATGTTGCATAACCCCTTGGCACTCAGCAAGATATTCGCAGCTTGCTTTCAAGAATCCTGCAAGATTCTTACAGAAACGAAGCATCGCCTTTATGGCAAGACCACAACTGACGAGCTTTCACACAGAGTTTTTAGAGCAATAATTGTGCCAATTGAACATAGATAGGATCGCCACGGGAATAACGGGCTATTTGACCTTAGATTCCCTTTTTTCATTCCCCCAATGCCCCTTTGCATCGGTACAATGTGTCGCGATTCTATACGGAGCGGCCGATTTTCTGACAGGATATCAAAAAAAATCCTTGCCACTTTAATCGGCAAGATTTTCTGTATTTCGGGAAAAAAGGTCCATTCAAAAAGTGCTATGATAACTCAGATCAATGAAGCTTCACAAATTTCTTTTTCGTAAGTATTGTTAGAACAAGAGGTTATATGTGAGTGGCGGTGATATTCTTTTGACATGGCACGGCAGTTGCTCAGACTTTGTCTGTTTGTGGCTTCATTGGCATAAATTAAAAGCGCGGAAAAAAGGAAAACGCATATGATTACAACTTCGGTCACAGCTACTAACTTGCAAATGGACTATATGAAGCTTCTGGTAGCGCAGATGCAAAACCAGAATCCTTTGGAACCATTGGACAACAAGGAGATGGCTTCTCAACTGGCACAGTTTTCACAACTGCAACAGCTTGAGTCAATGAACTCAAATTTTGCAGATGTGCTGGCCACTAACGAGCGGATGTATGCTAACTCTCTCATAGGAAAGGAAGTTACGTTCGTTGGAGAAACAGAGTCAGGCTCCATAGAGGTAATGAGCAAAACTGTTCAGCAGGTTAGTAATGTTGACGGTGAAATAACGTTAGTGGCTGATGATTATCTTATAGGCCTGGAGGACATAGTTGCAGTTAAAAACTGAAGTCAATACAACAAGAAGGATGTTGAGTTAAAATAGCTGATTAATAAGTAGTAAATTCAGGAGAAATAAAAATGAGCTTTGCATTAGCGGCTGGAGTTACGGGTTTGAAGGCCCATCAAAAAATGCTTGATGTGGCTGGCAATAACTTAGCAAATGTCAATACTACTGCTTTCAAGTCCAGCAGAATCAACTTTTCCGAGCTTCTCAGCCAAACTATCAGGAAAGCATCACAGCCGACATCCACTATCGGCGGTACCAATCCTCAACAGATGGGCAGCGGCGTGGGAGTCTCCGGAATTACTCCCAATATGGCACAGGGAAATATTGTAAAAACCGGCAATCCTTTAGACCTTGCAATGGAAGGAGAAGGGTACTTTGTCTTGAGTGACGGCCAGCAGAGCATCTACACACGGGCGGGCACCTTTGCGGTGGATCAGGATTCGACACTGGTTGACCCTGCCACAGGTTATCGAGTTCAGAGGATCGGCTCTGTGGGGGAAACTGACGGCTTCCAGATTCCTGGGGAAGGTGATATTCACATCCCTTATGACGTAACCATGCCGGCAAATGCCACTTCAAAAATAGTGGTCTCAGGCAATCTTAGCGCAGATGCAGCATTTGATACACCGCAAATACAAAAATTAGATTCAGACATAACTTTCACCTATGATAACGGTACTGCTGCCGTAAATACTACGGAAATTGATGAGTTAGACCAATACAGCGGGACTTTGACTGCGGGCACAATAACAATAGCCGGTTACCACAAGGACGGTACCGATTTTACCAGCGGACTTACGCTTGCTATTGATGGAACTACTACAATGGGCGACCTTGTTGACCATTTGAATAATAACGTGCTTGTTGATGCCACTGCATCATTGTTAAACGGCAAGATAAGAATTACCGACGACGAAGGAGGATACAGTAAGACAGACATCAGCCTTTCGTATGCTGGTGATGGGACGCTGACCCTGCCGGGTTATTTCGAGATACTTACCGTTGGTGGAGATGAAGTTAAAACTGTCAATATAACAGCTTATGATTCTCTCGGGGGTAAACACACCCTCTCGGGAGCCTTTGTACGAGTTGTACGAGCAGATACATCCAACACCTGGGATTTGATACTGACCTCGATTACCGGCGACATATATCAGATAAATATGCCGGACAGACGCATCGAGGATATTAGTTTTAACGCCAGCGATGGTTCATACGCCGGCTTAAGTGGTACTGATACGGCTGAATTCAAGATAACCTTTGCACATGACACGGCAAACGAACAAACCATCGAGATGGTACTTGGTACCGTTGGTCAACTGGATGGAGTAACTCAATTTGCAGGAAACTCCACTGCTGTAGCCAGAGAACAGGATGGTTACGGCTCCGGCAGACTTTCATCGGTCTCCGTTAATAATGAGGGTATATTAATTGGTGCCTTTTCGAACGGCATTAAGAAAAACATCGCCACTCTGCAAATAGCCCTGTTCCAGAATACATCAGGCCTGGAAAGCGTTGGCGGTAGT
>QNBT01000374.1 GCA_003644205.1 Planctomycetota bacterium
GAAAGTGCTATCGGGTAAAAAGCGTTTATCGCCTCAGGGCTAACAGCAGGTAAGAAAACGGCTCCGAGAGCCTCCCGTCGGGCAAAAGCACCCGTAATTTTTTGTCCGGCACAGCAGAGCTTATATAGGGCTCTCAGTTGAGTTTTCAGGTTTGCTCGCGGGTGAGAACCTTTATAATAACAGGTTACAATCCCATCGCGCCGAATTTTATACCCTTAAGGGTATAGTTCTGTTATCCTGCTGGTAGCTGATAAAGCGATAAACGCAATTGGTTGTTTGGAAAACGAACAACCGGATTACCCACAAACTTTGGGACGTTAATAAAAGATTTGACAGGCAGGCAGGAAGGTTTATAATAAGTAAATATAGTGGAGAACTTGTTTAGAATAAGCGGTAAAAGAATCCGCCGATTTTAGCAAAGGTTAAAACCTATGAGTGAAATTATATTTATCGTTGAAGATTCTAATGAGGGTGGTTACACCGCCAAAGCTCTCGGGTACTCTATTTATACCGAGGGTGAAACATTAGACGAGTTAAAAGAAAATATAAAAGATGCGGTAAAATGCCACTTTGACGCAAAGGAAATCCCCCATATTGTACGCTTACACATAGTAAAAGATGAAGTAATATCAATATGAAACTTCCGAGAGAAATCAGCGGAGAAGAACTCGCAAAACTTCTTAAAAAATACGGCCATGAAATAACCCGGCAAACCGGCAGTCACATGCGACTTACCACTACTGCAAAAGGCGAACACCACATCACTATCCCTGCCCATAAATATCTTAAAATAGGCACATTGAGCAGTATTTTGAGCGACATCGCTATCCATTTCAAAATAGACAAAGGCGATTTAATCAAAGAGTTATTCTAACTGGAAAGTATTAAGGAAGAATACCAGCAGATGTTTTGATATTATCCTGGGAATTTCAATAATCTTGATGATGGAATCATAAGATATGTAATAATGTTTGTTCCGTGGGCGTCTTATATTGTCAAAAGAGGTACAAAGGTGGTTTATGTGTAACCATATAATTTGTATTTCGTTGGCCTTAAGAAAGTGAGATAAACGCTATGATGTATGAAGAAGTCATTCGTGACTTTGCCCAAAGAACCCAGAAGAACTTGCAGGCAATCGAATATCTCCTCAAAGAAAGAAAAGAAGGAAGAGAAGTCCCTGAAGTATTTGAAACAACTCAGCTTGTAAACTCAACCCTTGGATTGCTTGTTTTTCCACAGCAGCAATTCGTTAATGACATTCCGGAAACCCCGATTAATGAGCTCAAGAAAATGGGCTGGCCTGTACCGAAAGCGTGCAGTGCCTTCCCTCAGGTGAAGAACCTTAATCAGTTGATCCGGAACCTACGGAACGCTATTGCTCACTTCAACATCGAGTTCATCGGCGATGGTCAAAACCAAGTTAGTTTTATCAAGGTGTGGAATTGCCGCGATAATAGAAAAACATGGGAGGCGAAGCTGAGCGTCAGTGATCTCCAAAGCATTACCGAGAGATTTATCGAACTGCTGTTGAATAAGTAGTGGCCGCTTAGCAAATAACTTCAGGCTTGGTTGATCTTCCCTTTATAATCCCAATCACAACTGGATATCTACTCTGAACAGCCTTCAAAGTGGTTCCTTTAACTCGCTTCGATTTTTTTGTTTATCAGCCCTGCCGTAAAGCCCGCCCCGAAACCGTTGTCGATATTGACGACCGTAACGCCTGCGGCGCAGCTATTGAGCATCGTCAAAAGTGCGGCAATACCACCGAAACTGGCGCCTGTGCCGATGCTGGTGGGAACGGCAATTACGGGACAATCTACAAGCCCGCCTACAACGCTGGCCAGCGCCCCTTCCATTCCTGCTATAACGATAATGACGTTGGCGTTCTGGAGTTTCGGCAGATGGTCGAGCAGCCTGTGCAGGCCGGCTACCCCGACATCGCAAATCAGCTCCGTCCGCTGGCCCATAATATCGGCGGTAACTTTCGCTTCTGCTGCGACGGGCAAATCAGCGGTGCCGGCGGTAACTATCGGGATAACGGATTTCGATGGTTTGATTTTCTTCTGCTCTAAGACAATCGCCTTTGCAGGTTTGTCATACCTGATATTCGGAAATTTTTCTGTTTCGACCAGCGCATCAAAAACATCTTCTTCGGCCCTGGTGGCAAGGATATTATCACCTTTTTCGGCAAGGCTCGAAAATATTTTCACTATCTGCTCGGCCGTTTTGCCGGGGCAGTAAATCACCTCCGGATAGCCGCAGCGAATCTGACGATGATGGTCGATGTGTGCAAAGCCCAAATCCTCAAAAGGCAGATGGCGCAGTTTTTCGACGGCCTCATCAATGGTAATTTCGCCACTCTTGACCCGGCCTAATAATTCCTGCAGTTGTTCAGCGTTCATATCGCTTCCGCCCTTAAGATGTAGCTACGGCTTCAAGCGCAAGGTCCGCAAACCGGCCCACCTTAAATTTGTGATAGGCTAATGAGGCCACCATCACAGCATTATCTGTGCAAAGCCGCTTTGGTGCAATAAGAAGCTTTCTTTTTGTGGCATCACACACCCCAGTCAGCTTTTGTCGCAGTGTTGTATTTGCTGCGACGCCGCCGCCTAATAATACGGTTTTTGCGTTTATTCTGTCTGCCGCCCTTTTGGTCTTGGCGACTAATACATCCACCACCGCCGCCTGAAAAGAGGCCGCAATGTCGGCCTTTTCGTTTTGGCTCATTGACTCAACCCTGTCCTCACCCTTCATATCCTGCCCCCGGCAATGATAGAGCACCGCGGTTTTTATCCCGCTGAACGAAAAATCAAGCGAATCTGACCCTAACATCGACCGCGGAAATTCAATAGCTTTCGCGTCACCATTGGCGGCGATTTTCTCGATACTCGGCCCGCCCGGATAACCAAGCTTCAAAATAGCAGCCACCTTGTCGAACGCCTCGCCGGCGGCATCGTCAATAGTTGAGCC
>QNBT01000375.1 GCA_003644205.1 Planctomycetota bacterium
AACGTACAGTTGACAATACTAAACACACTTTCACTATAATTTGAATACCCGCTCAATCGCATCCCTCCGCCCCTTGCGCCGGCAGTATTGTTCCTGAGCAGACAATTCGTAAACGTTGCCTTTGTACAATTTTTAACCTTGATACCTCCACCACCGCCTGCGGAAATATTATCTTCTACCGAACAGTTAGTGATATTGATCTGCGAGTTTTCGTAAAGAAACATCCCGCCGCCGGTGAACTTCTCTGCCGTATTATTAGCGATACTACAATCCTGGATATCAAGCGTTCCGAACCTGGCGTATATCCCGCCGCCTGAATTGCCTGAGGTATTATTAATGATCCGGCAACCTTGTATTGTTGCTGACGAACCATTATCGCAATATATCCCGCCGCCATCGATTCCAGCCGTACAATCCCTGATGACACAGTTTGATATCAGCGGACTGCTGTAGTTGCCAACCCTTACGCCGCCACCGTATGGCTCTAAACCGTTAATAATGGTAAAACCGCTCAGGACAGAACGGGCACCTTCGTTCGAGACAGGAACGAAGCTTTCGTTCGAGACAAATTTAAAACCTCCTGTCAGGCCTTGGCAGTCTATGATACAATTATCAGGCCCGTTCCGGCTCCTTACCGTAATTGCTTTTCCTTTAAAGCTGACGTTTGTATTGCCCTGGCCCGTATAGACCCCATCTGCAACTACCACAAAATCACCGTCATCCGCTAAATTAATAGCTGATTGTATGGTACCGAGTTCAGGCACCCGTAAAGGCTCGGACACATTCACGATCACCGTCAGGGTTTGGGGGGAGTTTATCGCTTCCGGTGAAGTTATTATAAGCCGGCATTGGTTCGTGCCTACGGGTAAAGAAGTGATGTCGATATTAAGCCTGACGACATCAAAACCCACCGAAAGGGAGCCCGATAATTTATCGACCATAATCCAGTCGCAAATACTATTCATCGACCAGTTGAGGGTCTCTCTACCCAGATTCGATATCTGAAACGACGAACTGACCGGTTCCGGCTGACCAACGTAAACGGAAAACTCCATTACTTCCGGCGAAATACTTATCGCGGCTTGCGGGTTAAATTCATACGCACCCATATCGACTATCGGCGGTGCGCCCTGGCCGGTATCGAGCATGTTGGGGTCATCGAAAAACCTGAGATACCCGTCAAGGTCTGTCAGGATGTCGCCTGGAACCGCTGTATTGTCCCCTGCGTCAATACAAGGCGACCATGGAAGCAGATGATGATCGCCGTTACCCCGGCCAATAAAGGCAGGGTCGATATCGATGTTTCCCTCTCCCCAATAAATTATGTCTTCTCCATTATTCCCTATATATACCTCGCTCTGACCGCCCTCGATATCGCTGTATGAAATGCTCATAATCGACTCATAATAAGGCGAGGATTGCGAGTAAGAGTCAAAAGGTCGCCACAGGTTATTAGTACCTACTGCAAGGTTGGTCCCTAGGTTTGCAGAATTTCCCCAGGCAATACAATTTTTTAAAGTTACTTCGCTGTAATTGCTGTATATCCCACCCCCCATATCGACGGTTGAATTTCCGGCAATGGTACTGTTTACGATCGTCACATCACTATTGGCGCAAAAAATCCCTCCGCCGTTCGAACTATACTCATGCCGTCCATAGAGACCCGGACAGCTATTGTCGGCGATAACACTGTTAATTATCAATAGAGTTGAGTTTACACTGTAAATCCCTCCACCTGAATTTGCCCAGTATCCATCTACAGTATTGTTTCGAATGATACAAGTAATGACAGTAACATTTGCCTGTTCACAGTATATACCTCCGCCCCCGTATGCCTCTTCGATACTCCTGTTATTTTCAATAATGCAGTTTGATATCGAAGGAGAGCTTCCTCCCCAACAGGTTATGCCACCCCCGCTGGCTCTGTAGTAATGGTCAGCTTTATTGCCACTGATAATACAGTTGGTTATTGTAGGGCTGGAAGCTTCATAGTTTTCATAACGATGTCCACATATAATCCCGCCATCACTACCTCCGGTTATGGTAAAACCGTCTATAATGGAATCAGCTCTTTCCCTATTATGGAAATAGAATCCACAACCAGAATTTTCGCAATCAATGATGCAATCCGCCGGTCCATTTTCACTCCGTACCGTTATTGCCTTACCCCTAAAATCAATATTATAATTACCTTTGCCCGTGTATGTCCCGTCAGCTACGAGAACTGTATCACCATCGGCCGCCTCATTTATCGCTTCCTGGATAGTCTCATATTCGGCTGGCACTGACAGAGGTTCTGTTACACGCAAATTCACCTCGATCGTCTGTGGGCTATTCACTGCGCCCGCTGCGGTGATTGTCAACGTGCAGTTATATTCACCTATGACAAGACCGGTCGTATCGACGCTGAGTGTGACTTCATTGACCTGTCCTGTTGTCGAACTTCCACTAATTGGGATTACCTCTAACCAGTCACAATCATAACTGAGCTCCCAATTAATCGTTCCCGGCCCACTGTTGCGAATCCCTAATATCTTATCAGCCGGCCTCGCTTCACCTTCGTAAACCACAAATTCAAAATCTCTTGCCGAAACTCCAATCACAGGTTCCTCGCTGGCAAAAGCCTCATAAGCACCAATATTTGTTACCGCCACCCCGTCGTCATCGCCGTCGATTGGCCGAAGATTGCCGTCAATATCTACCGCAGGCAGCCCACCCGGCGGCTCATTTGTCCCCGCGTCGATACACCCGGATTCAAGCTGTAAATAATAAACGCCCCACGCCGCATCGACAAATTGTGGATCCGTTGCAATATTACCCAAGCCCCCATATACCCAGTCCTGAATGCAGCAGTAGGTAATAATGGACTGGTGGCGTGTTCCCACCTGCTTTCCTTCATTGCCCCAGACAAGGCAGTTGGTGATAGTGCCTTTGCAGCCGATTATGCCTCCACTGTATTCG
>QNBT01000376.1 GCA_003644205.1 Planctomycetota bacterium
AGCATAGGTGATCCGACAGAACAATTTAATGTCGATGATGTCCTTGTATTTTTGATTGATTCGGACCGTGTCACCACCTGTGATCTGCTTGATTTTCTCCAACGCCTGCTTTGCCTGCCGCCTACCGGTCGTCCCACTCTCCGATATGATCGCGGCATATTTGTTAATCAAAGGTTGCAACCCAAATTGTGATGTAAACGATTCCACATCAGCAGTGGCAGTTCGATTCGGACCAAGCATCTGTCGTAGGATTTCAATCGTGGTTGACTTACCTGACCCCGGCACGCCGTAGAGAAACAACATCTGCTGTAAGTAGTTGTTAGCAATAAGGTTATAACCAAACCATTCTTGCAGCAACCAGACACATTCTTGATCCCCGTTGAACACATCATTGATAAACCACAGCCATATCGGACATTTGGCTCTTGGGTCGTATTTATGTGGCAAGGTGCTGGTAATGAAAACCTCTGATGTCAGCGGCGACATTTTGTCTTCCAGGACATTGTAAATCCCATTCAGGAACACAACGGATCGGCTGATGTCTAAGTTCACCCGTTGCCCGATGTAGAACGGTTCTGTCATGTATTTAGGCGCTTGGATAGAGCAAGCAGATCGGAGGGCGTCTTGAATCTCATCCACAAATTTTTTGTTAATCAATAGTGGTTCAATTGCCTGAATCTTGCCACGTTGTTGCGAGATTTCAAAACTTCTAAAATATGCCCGAATCTGCTGCCTTAACCAATTTGCATTCGTCTCTTCATAATAGGTGCCGTTATGACAATACCAATTCCCTAAATGTAACACGATTTTGCCTGGTTGATCTTTCAACCACTGATCGGTCAAAACCAAATAATCGACCACGTCAACGACACTACTATTCTCGGCCTCTTGACCTTCGCCCTCTAACCAGTTTTCAAATTCCTCCGCTGTGGGGTGCCATGCTCTGAAGTCTTTGTATTTAGCCGGGGGCAAGACCTTCTGCACCGCCCGACAAACAGGTCGTAGGACGTTGAAGGTTTTTTTCATTCCCCGCCGACCGGCTTCGTCATTCTCTCCGACGACTACGACATCTTTGCCTTTAAGTAGCCCCACCAGTTCTGCATGACCGCTCTCAGCCGCAGGTTTGCCGACTGCAATGTAACTCGCATCCATAGCAGCCGCCACATCAGACGCACCTTCAACCACGATAATCGGCTTATCCGAAAGTGGGAGTACATTGTCCCACCGATTATTTCTTTGTGGACGTAGGTGATGGAGGTAACCCGAACCTTCAATATGTCGGACAGCACCTTTAGCGGTTCGACCGCATATAACGGCGCTTGGATTCCTGACGTCGTCACAACTAATGAGACACCAACCCCTTTTTCCGCACAGCGGGCAATCCACATTAGCTTCATAGTCCCGGATAAACCTTGTTCTTGGTAATACGCCCGACTCGGCTTCAGCCACACCCGAACATTCATACACCAACCCCCTTTTTGAACCCGGCCACATGAACTTCTTGCCATCCATAAACCGTTGCTGCAATCCAATTATCTGACCCTGATGATCTCGCTCAGGAATAATCCACGCCTGTTTACCTGGATAAAATCCAATCTCTAGCCGGTTAAGGGATTCAACAGTAACACCCAAATCATCAGCCAGATGTTTGACCATACCGGGAAAGACATTTCGGCGGAAGATCAAAAACAGGTCTTCCCAATTTGGCGGCTTTTCCTTTTTGGACATCTTCCCTCCCTGTCCCCCAATTCAATGATCGTTCAAAATATTGGCACCACTTCTATGTTGCGATAAACAGTCGATTCAAAATCGTCCTCATCAAGTGGCCTACTTGAACACACGACGGGTTCGACTTTGTACCATTTCTGCAAATGCTTAAAATGTCGCCCAAAATAACCAGGGCCAAAACTCACTACGCGGCCCTCATTTTTGTTCACCAATTGCACAAATTCCGGTGTTAGTCGCAATATAAGCCGGGGCGAATTAAAATATTCCTTCACAAACCGAGCAAAACGCACGGGTTTTTCTCTTTTGAGTGATTTTAGCAATTCCTGCTCTTGCTCCTCAATTGCAGCTATGTCTCTACGACACTGTATCAATCTTGCTTGTAAGCCTGCTCTGTCCATTTTTCCTCCAAAATGTCGTCCCTAAGAAGACCGCCCGAGCCTCCTTGCCCGGACAGCCTACGGGGGACTTTGACTCATTTTCATTTCCCAACTAATTCCAGCACCCCGTCCCTGACCTTGTACCAATGATCCCCAACGGCCTCCTCGTCGCCGATATCGCCGATAACCTGGGTCCAAATGTTTGCAAGATCGTCGTCGCTAACACCATCTTTCCGGTGTTTAGCGCAAGCCTCCCACGCTTCTTCCTGCGTACAAGCTGCGGGAAGGCCATACTTCTCCTGCACTGATACATCTTCAACAGTAGTAACCGGGATTGGAGGTGCGGCGGGCTTATCGTGCTCAGTTTTGGCTACGACCTTGTCTACAGCTTCGGCCATTTTAGTCGTGGCGGTAGGCTCCAGGACTGGCGGCTTTGGGGCCGACGGTTTTGGAGCCACAGGTGGGGCGCTCTTAGGCTTTGGACCGCCGCCAAGCTCCCGCAAGCCGGAGGCAAATTTAGCATTGAGCTTCTTGAGTTCATCGGCGTCAAGTCGTCGCAACTGCTGACCAGGCTCAGCATCAACGTGGTCAATCCATTCGACCCGCAAACTGATTTTGTTGTTGTAGTCGTTTTCGCCAACCCGGCCTTGAATTTGCGTCTTAGATAGGTCCATTTGGTCAAGAAGCATAAAGTCCCTGCCATCCCAGCCTATTGCTTTTACCAGCTGTCTAGCGTTAAGAAGCGGCTGTTTTTCATGCCCAAACAAAACCAAAAATGCCTTAATCTCATTGTCCTCATAGCCACTGTAGTCAACCCATTCTCCTGACTCTTCATCGTAGGCC
>QNBT01000377.1 GCA_003644205.1 Planctomycetota bacterium
CAAAAACATCATAATATACCAGACGAGTTATGTTGTATTTTTTGGCAAAACCTTCTTGGAGTTTGCCCTTGTGCTGATGAACACGCTTTTTTAGGTTGTTAGTCATCCCTGTGTATAAAGTACGAGACTTGTTTGTCATAATGTAAACGTAGTACTTTTTAGGCATTACTGAAACCTATAAAACAACGATTTTGCGTGATGGTATTGAGATAGGCAGGGTTGTTCAAGTACTTTTTAAGATGGCATGGAATGAGATTCTTCGCTGCGCTCGGAATGGCAGGGTGGCGCTCGGAATGATATCTGTAAGTTTTCTTTATTAAAGTGGTCAGTTTGTTATTTCATACCCACAGCAGCGGAAGCGGCAGGTTCAAAAGTAATCTCTTCTATTTTGAAGTATCCTAATATATTGGCCATCGCAAAAAAATCGGCGGGGTCGCCGTTGCCGACCGCCATTGTGATATGTCCCGGGTCGAAACCGGCAGGTGCCCTGGTTGCGTCAAGGCCAATCCATTTGCCGCCTATATAGGCCTCGGTCCACGCATGGCCGCCGAAGACATCTTTTCTACCGGCAAAATCTTCAATATACACAATACCTGAGACGACACGGGCCGGCACACCTGCCGCCCGGCATAAGGCGGCGGTAAGCACGGCGTGCTCGGTACAGTCGCCCTGTCCGCTGAGAGCAACCTCCGCAGCGGAGGCATAACCGACGGAAAGATTTTTCTCGGTGATGTATTCATTTACAAAGTTTTCGATTTTCCGGGCTGCTTCGGCGGTGTCCTTTGTGTCGCCGACCGCCTGGCGGGCAAGTGATATTATCTGGTTGTTATCGCTTTGCAGATATTGTGCTGGTTTTAGTGCTTCAAGGATACGGGGGTCATTGCCCCTATATGGCAGCTTGTCGCCCGAAGGCATCGGTGCAGGCCTTACTGTAACAAGGACCTTGCCATCTTGGGTTATTTGGACCGTTTGATTATCAGTCGAAGGTATCGAAAGGTGCTTGCCGGCCGCCGGTGCAAGCTGATAGGTTATAGATTCGGTTGAGCTTAGGTCTTTTAGTGCAACGGGGCTGGGAATCAGCAGCTTTTCGAGGAAATCGACTACATCGTTCTCACTCAGGGCAAAGGCTTTGTCGCAGGCTACGAGTTCCAGGTTCATCCCCATCATTGGCATTATGGTCTTCTGCGCCTTGAGCTCGCTATCCACATAACTTACGCTGGTAAAGGTCGTCCCCTGCATCTGCATTGAAACGCTGACCTCTGTAAGGGGCAGGACCCTGCCGAATAAATCTACATTTGTTGTCGGCCCTATGCGCACACTCGCATCAACAACATCAAGCAAGGCCGGGCTGAATATTCTTGCCTGGTACGTCGCGCCCTCGGTAAGGCCTTTGCCAAGTTCCAACAGTCGCAGCCCTTCAGCCATGACAGCGCCGGCGGGCCAGTCGATAACAGCCTTCTGCTCAATTCCCAGGTCTAAAGTAGTAATTTCGAGTCTGCCTTGCTCATTGAGCCTGCCCGTCATCTTCTTACCGCCAAGCCCGCCGAGGTCTTCTGCGTACTCAAACCCAATCGGTTTTCCGTCGGCGGTCTCTATATTTGTCTCGGTTGTACTGACCGGTATCGAGACGGCGCCGCGACCTATTACCATATCGAGTATTTCTGTGGTGGTTACGATGTCTGAGTCGGTGCTGCGAACGTGGGTTGCATGGCCTATCTTTTGGCCGCCCATAAGAACGGCATAGTACTCGACGTCTCCTGAATCTGTATCTATCTGGATTTGGCCGGCACCGCAGCCGGTCGCCAATAAAACCAAACATAAAGTAATAAGAAATGACCTCACGGTTCATCTTCCTTTCTTTAATTGAAATGCGCTATTCATTTGACATCTTTCATTGAATTCTATTCATAGTGATTATAACATAGCCGGGACCGCGGGTAAAACCCGCGGCTAAATATTCTTTAAGTGTTCACGACCAACTTGGTGCTTCAAAAATGCGTGCCATTTTGTTAGAATGGCTCAGGTGGGGGCAAGATTGATGTTGGATATTTTCCATGAATAACAAACGAGTTTAAGTTATGTCGCTACCGGTAGTAGCAATAATAGGCCGACCTAATGTGGGCAAAAGCAGTCTGCTCAATGCCCTTGCCGGTGAGATGATAAGCATTGTCGAGCCGACCGCGGGGGTTACTCGCGACAGGGTCAGTGCGATTGTAGAACACAACGAGCGCTTCTTCGAGCTTATCGACACGGGCGGTTACGGCATCGTTGACAGTGATGCACTTAGTGAACATATCGAAAACCAGATTCACCAGGGAATGGCCACGGCGGATTTAGTGCTGTTTGTCGTGGATATTCGTGAGGGCTTGATGCCGCTGGATGTCAAGATCGCCGAGCTTCTTCGAAAGAACAACTTAAGCGCGATTTGCGTAGCCAACAAGGCCGACAGCGCCAGATACTTTCCGGATGCTGGCGAGTTTATCAAGCTCGGTTTCGGTGAGCCGATTTGTATATCGGTGACGAATAATCTCAATAAGATGGTTTTAGTGGAACGAATTATCAGCGCTCTGGAACACCTGCCGGCGGAAGCACCCCAAAAGGCAGTGATGAAGCTTGCGATTGTGGGCAAGCGAAACGCGGGCAAAAGCACATTCATAAATGCTATCGTCGGCCAGGAGCGAGTAATCGTCAGTGAAGTGCCGGGGACAACACGTGATGCGGTGGACGTCCGCTTTGAGAAGGACGGCAGGCAATTCGTGGCGATAGATACGGCAGGCATACGAAAAAAGAGTAAGATGTCGGGCAATATCGAATTTTACAGCTATACCCGAGCCACGCGCAGCATCAAACGGGCGGATGTAGTGCTGTTTCTGATTGACGCAACACTGAAGGTTTCACAGGTGGATAAAAAACTGGCCAACTTTATCGTTGAACAG
>QNBT01000378.1 GCA_003644205.1 Planctomycetota bacterium
TATGTTTTTGTATTTTTTGTAACGGTCCAAGCAAGTATGAAAGTTAAGCCAGAACCATCGTCCGCCGTGAGCCGGCGAAAGCTATTGAAATACGGGCTGAGCATTTCAGCCGCTGCGCCTCTGGCGCCAGTTCTATGGCTGTCGGGCTGCGCGAGGTACCGGCGGGCACAGGGCACTAATATTATTCTCATCGTCATCGATACTCTCAGAGCGGACCATCTGGGCTGTTACGGCTATTTCAGGAACACATCTCCTAACATCGACCGGTTTGCCGCCGACAGCCTGCTTTTTGAAAATTGCTTCTCGCATGCGCCTTCCACAAGTGCCAGCGTCGCAAGCATACTGTCGGGATTCTTGCCCCATGAAACCAGGGTCACAAACAAAACGGTTATGTCAAAACGGCTCAGGACACTACCTATGATGCTCCGGCAGCATGGATACAAGAGTGCAGCGGTGGTAAGTAACTATGTCTTCCGCGACAAAAGGGGATGGGACAACGGCTTCGACGTATACAACGCCAAAATGAAAGGCCATGAATTCAACAGGAAGGACATACCGGAAAGAATCGCAGAGCATACAACCGACCGGGCTGTTAAACTATTGAAGAAATTCCGCAAAGACAACCTGTTCCTGTGGCTTCACTACCAGGACCCACACGGCCCATACACGCCCGGGGCTGACTATGCAGGACTTTTTAAAAGCCCGCCCAAAAAGCCCCGCATTCTCAGGCTCAATGACACAGGCAGTGGGCGCCATGGAATCCCGAAGTATCAAAAACTTGGCGACAACAGAGATTTTCACCATTACGTTTCACAGTACGACGGAGAGATTCGTTACACCGACGAACACCTAAAGCGCCTCTTCGACACCCTGAAACGACTGGAATTATATTCCGATTCGCTCATCATATTCACAGCCGACCACGGTGAGGGCATGGGAGAACACGATTACTATTTTGCACACGGTGAATACCTCTACAACACCCTGACTCACGTACCTCTTATCATTAAATTCCCCGCAGGACCAGCCGGCACCAAAAAAGACGTCGTTGAGCATATTGATATCGTGCCCACAATACTTAAGACTCTTAATATTACGCCTGGTGCGAACCTTCGCGGATGTGATCTGGCGGGGGCGATCCCGGGCGACAGAGAAATCTTTGCCAAAATGGAAACAGAGAAGGTCAGAGATAAATTCAAGTACTCTATAATAACCGACGGCTTCAAACTAATCCACACACCTCTATATGACCGATATGAACTATATGATATGAAGCAGGATTTTGGTGAAGAACATGACCTGAACAACGAAACCTCTCATAGCCAGTTAAGAAGCGAGCTGAAAACCAGGTTGAAGCGCATTTGCCAGCAGGATATGCTCAAGCTTGGTACAGTCCGGTCGCCCGAGCTATCGGCCGAGGAACTGGAAAAACTGAAATCATTAGGCTATGTTAAGTAGGTCATGTAGGTCAACTATTGAGGACTGGTTATTGTGAATGATTCATCGCAAAGCCGTGGCGGGCCAGCAGAGGAATCGTTAGCACGCCGGTCTGTCATTGTGAGTGTTATCCTGGTGGTTTCATTTATAGTGGCCGCTGCTGTCAGGCTTTACAACATCGATGCGGCCAAATTGTACTTCTATGCCACCCGCCCATACTATTCTTTCTGTATCGCAAGGCATTTTTATTACGAAGGCACTGAGTCCATTCCGGATTGGAAAAGGGACATCGCCGCTATCAACAAGGAAGCACTTGATGATAAAGAACCTCCTCTTACGGAATATCTTGTCTCTCGGATTTGGCGTGCTTGCAGGAGTGAAAATCACTGGGCGCCATCGTTCGTTTGTTCGATATTCTGGCTAATCGGAGGTATCTTTGTTTTTCTGATTGCCAAAAAGTACACCACCGTTGTAGCGGCGGCCATTGCAACAGCCTTTTATCTCCTCTGTCCGTTTGGAATAGTGATGAGCAGAAGCTTCCAGCCCGAATCACTCATGACCATGATGTTTTTAGCCGGTATTTACACAATATTTAATTACTATGAGAAACCATCAACAAAGCGTTTGTTTATTATGGCCATTGTCTCTGGATTGGCCATATTGGCGAAGGTTCTCGTTATATTTCCGATTTGGGCGGCTTTCATTGCCGCAGGTATCTGTAAAAAAGGTTTTCGCAAGACCATTTTTTCCCTCGACCACTTCGTCTTTGAATTGATCGGCATAATGCCGGGATTCTTATACTATGCTTATCTTACACTTTTTACCGACGAACTCAAAACAGTGGCCCAGTCTGCGATTGCTCCGAGCCTTTTATTGACTTCATACTTTTGGACAGGCTGGCTCAATCAACTTGCCTGTGTTACCGGTCTGGTTCCCCTGGCAGGAGCAATTGTCGGGGTCTTTCTTGTTCGCGCCAAACTAATCAGGAGTTTGCTGATAGGACTGCTGGGAGGATATTTTGTTTACGGCCTGGTCTTCTCCGCCGATACACCAACGCAGGGATATAAGCAAATACACATGGTGCCTATTGTCGCCCTCGCACTGGCACCGGTGATTGCTTTATTTGGCAAGCACCTCATACAAAGAGACAGCCGAGGCCGCCTGCCCGCAGTTATTATCATCTTGCTTTTGTTAACGGCACTTCTTGGGGCATTGGTTAGTATCAAAAAAAGTGCCTTCAGGAGCGAAAACAAATATACCAAATTCTGCCTGGACTTAACCTACAAATCCTTTGGCCTGGAGCCAGACTATCTATCGCAATTTAGTAACGACTATCCGGAATTTATCGAAAGAGCTGAAAAAATCGGCGACGTGGTTAACCACAGCGATAAGACCATAACCTTAGGGCTTACGGTACCCCTGTGGTATTACGGCCACTACGCCGGTTACAGGTGGCCTCCATATCGTCACTGGCCGTTTCCGGATGAAATCA
>QNBT01000379.1 GCA_003644205.1 Planctomycetota bacterium
CAATGATATTGGAAACGCGACAGCAGCGGTTATCGAGGCGAGCGATATATATCGCCATACCAAAACCACCCCCACCCAGATGATAAGGGCGATAATACCGGGAATCGTATAATAGGGATAAAGCCCCAGAATCACGCCCAGGCTCGTGGCGACACCTTTGCCGCCTTTGAACTTTAAGTAAACAGGAAAAACATGTCCAACTATCGCCGCGCACCCAACAGCCAACCACAGCGACAGCGCTGCCACCGTAAGCTCGCCGATTATCAGTTTTGCTATCAGCATCGGCACTAATCCTTTAAGGCAATCAAACACAAAGCACACATACGCCCACTTCTTGCCTAAAGCCCTCGCTACGTTGGTCGCACCGATATTACCCGACCCGATACTGCGAAGGTCTTTGCCGTGCGCCGTTGCGATAAGTACGCCAAACGGCACCGAACCTAATAGATACGCCAACGCTATAAGAAAAACAAACGGCTCAATCATTTAACTTTCTGCCTTTCGCCCTCTGTTGAGTGAGGCGCAATCCACCGGCTTGCGCCGGTGGGCTTCCGTTTTCTGACTTCTGACTTCTGTCCTCTTCAGTATGCTCTTGTAAAGAGCAACTATCTGTTTTGCATGTCGTCCAATAGAAACATCTTCTTTCAGATTATCTTCTATTATTGCATCGACTGCCTTTTTGGCATTTTCCGGATCGGCGTAGAAGCTCATCGCGCCCGCTAAAGCGCGGGCATCATCGCATCTGTAAATCACCGAGCCGTGGCGATTATTTACAAATAGTTCCGCAGCTCCATTGTATCGGGTGGTGATGACGGGTTTAGCCGCCGCCAGCGCCTCCAAGATAAACCGAGAGCATGGGTCATACCAACTCGGCAGAACCGCTACATCACTGATTGAAAGGACGCTTTGGATATTACGCAGCTTGCCGAGAAAGGCGATTCTCTCACTTACTCCGAGCTTTTTCGCAAGGTGACGGTACCTTCGGCTGCTGCCCGCACCGGCGACGATAAGGCAAATCGGCCTTGCCGTCCTTCCCGCAACAGTCAGCGCCAAAGCCTTAATCAGATTGGCCAGACCCTTGAGTCTGAAATTATTTGCCGCAAACAAAAATAACGCCGGCATCGCCGCTTCGGTAATGCCGAGATTGACAAAAATCTGTCTGCGGAGCTTGGTCGCCTTTTCCGCGCGCACTTGCCCGGCCGGCTTTATCCCGTTGGGCACTACCACGATTCGCTCATCCCCAAGCCCGTAGTGCTCTTTGAACTGGCGCTTTACATATTCGGAAACCGCTGCAACAATCGTACGGTTAAAGTCTCCGCACAACTGCTTTTCGGCGCGAAACAAAGCAAGCCGGCGAACATTTGCGTAATGCGTGGCCATCTTATACCACGAGACAATCGGATTTTGGTAGCTTGCAGCATTGCGGATAATCGCCTCCGGATAAGAGCCGCCCCTCGGCTGATATACATCGGCAAAAACAAACGGCAGCGTGCTGTGAATAATATCGTAACGGTTGTCTATGAGGTGGTTTCTGAGCGCCTTATCAAACTCGGCAAGCGACGCGCGTTTGCCGCCGCCCTCGGCGCAAAGTATCTTTATATTCTTAGCCTGCGTTTCGCCCTTGGCCGCCAGCACCGTAACCTTAACGTCCGACAGCGACAACTGGGAAGCTAATTCAAAAACCGATCGTTCCGCTCCACCCAGTGCGATGTCCGCTCGCTCTATTATCAGGGCCGTCTTAATCATTATTATCAGATTATAACCGCCTAAAGGTCATATTGCAAAGCCGACCGTCCGGCCGTGCTTTGCATCGTGAGCAGACATCCTTTTGGCACGGGCATTGACCTTCCGAATAAACCGTTTGTCGTCGGCACCAAGCCTTTTTTGGTCCGCGTATCGAAGATAAAAACGAAGCCTGTCCGCCCGTGAAAAATATCTCGCAGGCGCCGAATAGTAAAGTTGTGAAATATCCTTTACGCGAAACCTCTCTTTGAGCACCCATGGCTTAAACACACGCTGCAGGTCAATCAGATACAATTCACCGCCATCACCGTAGAATATATGAGAAAAATACAGGTCGCAATGTCGAAAGCCCGCCTCGTGAAATCTCCTCACAAACTCCGCCAGACCTTCGATAAATGCGTTGCGCCGTTTCAGGTTCTCGCCCGAACGCTCCTGATAAAAAAAGCCCGGCAGCTTTCGTTCCAACGATTCAGCCCCTGCAATCTTGCGCGTCATTATGAAACTGCGCCTCTCAAAACCTCCCGCCCATTGCTCGCCGTATGCGATGGTCTTGGGAGTGTTAATCCCGCAAGCAGTTACTTGTTGTGCACCCAACCTGTCAAAACTGCTCGTGCTTGCCCGCCTGTGATGATGCAGCCAGTTGCTTATCTGAGTCAATACCGGCACACGGTCGTACCGTTTCAAAAAAACCGTCGTCTTAGATTCAGCCAGGTCGAACTTCAGTCTGCTTCGATGCCTTGCCAACTCGGCCTTATCGAGATTTTGCCCCCCGTCAAAATCAAACACCTTGTCAATATCGGTCAGGCCGAGTTTGCAAAGGGCGCGGGCGTAATCGGCATCGGAAAAGAAATCCTCCGAAAGTTTTACAAATTTTTGCCCGCTCATCCGCCCGCTCGTTTTTTCGGTTTGTCTAATATCTTACCGGCAGCGGCGCAGACCGTCTCAACGCTGATTGACTCCATGCAAAAATGCTCGGTCTGTCTGCACTTTGGCTTGTCACACGGCACACACTCAGCGGCGCCCCTTATTTGCACCTCATCCTCGTAGCCCGTCCGGGTCCACTCAGGATTATTCGGCCCGAACAGGGTTATAACCTTTTTCCCCAGCGCTATCGCGATGTGCCTTGGGCCTGTGTCGTTGGTTATTACCAGGTCGGATTCGGCTAAAAGTGCCTTCA
>QNBT01000380.1 GCA_003644205.1 Planctomycetota bacterium
GGAAACATTCTGCAGGGAGTCGCGCCGTTTTATCTCGATGTAATACTGGAACTTATCGACAACCTCAAAGGTATTACACCGCGCATGACGCCGACAGAGTTGGCTCAGTGGGAGGCCAGGCACAGTAACAGGTTCTCGCACGTAATCGGGATTGTTCGCAAGCCGGAGGTCATATTAGACGTCAATACGTTCGATTACAGTTTTCTTTGGCAGGAAAATTTCAAGAAAATGTTGATAATTTACCGTGACAGTCCAAAGAGAAAGGAAGGGTCGGTACTCGATGAACTTGTAGATAGTCTGAGAAAAAGATACGAATCAGAGCGTGTCAAATATGAACGCCAGTTACAGAGCTTTGCCGAGACAATGAATGAGAAACTGGCTATTGAGTTTAGGAGTGAACTGGCAAGTGATATAGATGGAATATTGTCTTACAGAGACATCGAAATGAACAACCTCTGGGTGTATATTATGACCAACGGCTATGCGGTGCTTTTTATTGATAATGCCTCGGTTGATACCGAAGAAGCGGATATTTACGGCACGAGCCTTGCGTATGATGAGACTTGCCGGAAGCTGGTTAATGTAAGGGAAATATGCAGTGACATCGGATTTGAACTTTGAAAATCTTGACCTGCCTTCAATCAGTATAGTAAGGACAACGCCGAAGGTCTCTGAAGAGGAACTTTTTTCTCACCAGCGGTGCTATATGGGTATCAGTCTTGATAATCCGGGTTTTCAGGGAAAGAGTCTGCAGGCGTTACTGCTGTGGGCTGTGGGAAACTTTGAGCGGTGCCTCGTCGTGGTAGGGGACCACTTGTGTAGATTTAACGAGCAAATCTTTAATACTTTGAATTATGACGAAGCAATCGAAGCTGCGCGAAGGCGGGGCGATTCTTTTATGAACAGGACAAGGGAGTTTTTTGAACAGATTCCTGCGAAAAGACTTGTAGTTACACGATGGCAGCCGTGCCTGATGAACAATGAATATGAAGAGGCGAAAGTCGTTATTGACGAGCTTTTTGCTTCCGACGAGACCTTTCGTGCTTCGGTCGAGAGAGATGCTTTTTCGTTTGTGGAGCGGCAAACGAGACGAAATCAAAAGCCGATAGTTACGACCGAGGAGGCGATAGAGCTTTCGTGCCGTTATATTCTTGAGGAGATAACCGTATTTGCCGCACTGTCGGAGCAGGGGTGGGAAGTGGAGCTTTATCCCGGCCCCGAACTGGGGGTGCTTGTCGATATTGCAAAGGGCCGGTACGTGCGGGTGCCCAAAGGCCTGACAAAAAGAATTAACGTCGAACTTGCGATACATCCCGGCGGAGCCGCTTGACTATGACAGCGATTGTAATAAGTGCCCTTCTTTTTGCTTTTGTTATCTACATGGCGGTTGGACTCTTACTTGGCAGCCGGACGAGAGGTATCGCCGATTTGCTCCCTCTGAAGCTGAGCAGGCAGGCACGTGTAGCCAACGCCCGCGAATTTTCCGCAAGTACAGTGGCAACGACCATCTCATTGGCTACTGTTGTCATGGCGTTTTTTGAATTGGCCGCCCGTTTCGGAGTGTGGCTTTTCTGGACGGTGGTTACTACGTCGATGGGCCTGCTTGTTGTGCGTTTGTTCGCAAAACGTATCTGGCGGCGCATCAGCGATTATGACCATCGCCCGACATTACATGAGTTCTTGGGTACGGAATTTGGCAGCGAGTTGCTTTCATACGTGGGGGCAATATGCGCCAGCTTAGGCTTTCTGTTTGCCTTTGCGGTTGAACTGACAGTGGGCTCGAGATTTTTCGCAGGATTGGTTCCGGGCGCCCCGGCGTGGGCGGTGGTTGTGGTTCTTTCGGTAGTTGCGTTCGTATATACTGCGCTCGGAGGCTTTCGCGCGGTAATCATAACGGACAGGATTCAGATGATTTCAATTTGGCTCCTGCTGCTTGCCCTTCCTGCATTCTACCTGTACTACGTCCTGGCCCACGGCGGCTGGGGTGAGAACCTTGCGAAAATACCATCCGGAATTTTGGATTTCTCTTACAGAGAAGGCCTCGGAGCCTTTCTGCTTGGTATCTTTGTCATTAACGTCCCGGCCTTTATCTCGGATATGAGTATATGGCAGCGAATAGCGGGGGCGCAAAAGGATCAAACAGTAACGGGAGGTTTGTTCAGGAGTGTGCTCACGAGCGCCGCGACATGGGGACTCTTTGCGCTTCTTGCATGTTTTGCATTTATGATGGTAAAGGCCGACGGCGATATTAGTCCGCTGATTCTGGTGGTGAACGTTATCGGCAGCACAAAGGGTGCTCTTGCCGGATTCATTTTGTTCTTCGTAACCTTAGGCTTGTATGGTGCAATGCTGTCAACGGCTTCGACACAACTTATAGCGGTGTCGCATACATTGTATGAGGACGTTTTTTCACGGTTGAGAAAACGGGCACTGGATGACAGGCTCGGATCAAACAAAGAGCTGCGCATTTCCAGGGTCATCCTCATAGCTGCGGCGGGCATCTCAACTATACTGGTTCAGCTCTTGTCGTTGGCGGGATTTTCCATCGCCGACCTTGTATTTGCGATATATGGGGCGCAATTAGGACTTTGCCCGCTTGTGATAGCAGGCTTGCTGTTGGGTAGAGAACGCCTAAGTCGGGTTTCAAACTGGGCTGCAGCGGCGGTAGGCGCAGGATTTATCACGGGGTGGGGCACCGCCATATACGGCAGATTTACAGGTAATACAAGACTGGTTTTCTTAGCGCCGGTTTGCAGCCTTATCATTTCAGCGGCAATACTTTGCACCGGTTTTGTGGCCGAAAAAATGACAAACTCGCAGGTAAGAACATGACCTGGGTACTGATAAAAGCCGTCATCAAAGCCCGAAGAGAAGGCTTGTTGCGCCTGGTGCCGGCGACAAGCGCGAC
>QNBT01000381.1 GCA_003644205.1 Planctomycetota bacterium
CCCACAACGATTAAATAATGCACATTGACATGATATATCGTTAAATATATCGCCGTAACCAAAAAAATCATTCCTGTCATATTTCCGATGACCGCCGGCAAAACACTGTCAGCCTTAACAAAGACTTTTTTACCAAAAGTTATCGATATCAGCGAACTAATACCTGCCGCCGCAGAAAAGAAAGTCGTTAGCAAAAACATTTCGCCGGCAGATGTGAATTGTTCACGGACCAGCCACGCACCAAACAGCAGAATTATCTCCAAAACCACAAAAGCAACGATTATCCGTTTAATCTTGCTTATATCAATACCAACTGGTTTGACCAGAATTGTTACGCCCGTAATAACAACTAAAATGCCCCAGCAGAGCAAAGCTATCTTGTCGCGGCGAATGTTTCGCGCAGAACGGGCAATTTGCGCCTTTATTGTTTCCCGGTGAGCGGGTAGTTCAGCAAGCGCTTTTGTATAGACCTCCATAGCCTGGTGAAAACGACCTGCGTCATAATATGTCTCTCCGATCTCTATCAGAATTTCCTGCGCGAAGGGACTATTCGGATATGCATCCCTCAGTCGCTGGTAAGCTTCAACGGCTTTGTCCGTGTCGCTTTGTCTGTATTGGTTTGCCAGCCAGTATTGCATCGATGGTGCTAACTTGCTGAGCGGATACTTTTTGATTATCGACTCGACCCGGGCCAGAAGTTTGTCTCGTTCTTCAGCGATATGTTTTTTTCTCGCGAACTCAATCTTTCTAATCCGGTCAAACTGAACCAACGGCTCATAATTATAATCAGAATACGTGGACAAATACTTTACGCGCTGCTTTGCAAGCGGAACAAGTGCACCGGTGGGATATTTATCAAGCAACCGATTATACCACTGCAATGCCTCGGCAAATTTGAAAAGCTTCTCATCATAGATTGACGCTATGGCAAAATAAGCATCACTTATCTGAAAATGTCCCTGATGACTTTCGATGAAATCCTTATAAGCCTTGATGCTGTCTTCATACGCTCCCTTATCAGCCAGGCGTCTGCATTCGGCACATGTTCTTTTTTCTTTAAGAGGCGGACTTTTAAGAACAACTTCCCGCCCATCGTCAACAAAAACCGCCCTGACAGATTCAACATCTACGTCAACCCTGACCGCACTGCTATCGACCTCGGCGGCCTTTTCGCCACCGCCGCTAATTCCAAAATATTTTATGCCGTCAATTTCGACAGATTCCTCACGTTCTCCAACCACCGCTACAAATGCTACAGGTTTATCCGGCACTTGTTTGTTGTGTGCAACTAAAATCGAATGCAGTTTGGTCTGCCCGATAGTCTCTTTAGCAATTTTAATCGTTGAACTGATCACTCCAAGTGTATGAGCTGCACGTGCGTCAAGCATTGTTGTTATCTCTTCGCTTTTATAGGCAAAAATCAGCCGCAGGCCCCCCCAATCCAGCTTCCACGGGCCGGTGGAACTTTCCTCTCCCATCGCCCTTAGAAACGGCGAATCAACACTCCCAAGACCATAAATTGGAATATACGGCCGAACTTGTGAAAAACAGTCTGATTGTTGGTCAACTTCAGATAAAGATATTATAAAATCAGGCACTTCAGAGCTTACCAATGATACAATTCGCTCGCCGGGATTACCAGCCACAATGAGAAATGAGAATGGACCGGCTGGTGCCGGCTGTGTTTGAAACTGAAATCGACCCTCTGATTTGCCGATCCAATACGTATAACGGGTGGATGGCTTGAGGCCTGTAATTATAACTTCATGCTGACTGGATGGGCCAAAAGTATCCATTGCTTCTAACGGCTTGACATTACTCCCCGCAGGCAGATAAAAAACCCTACCTTTATACGCTGTTTCACTTAGCCATGCTATCGTAGCCCCAGACGTGCTGACATTCAAAACTTCCGGCCGTACATCAACCACAGCCGATTTGCGAAATTGCAAAACAGCAAAAATCACCATTCCGGCGATTATCACAACCAGTAACAAATATATCCTACGTATTGTTCAAGCCCCCTGAACCGTTTGAGCTTTCGCACCAGTATAGTCAAAACTATTTCCAATTTCAAGACCTGCAACTCCTCATCTGTGCGATTTACGTGACCGGCTTTGTCATTTTTCAAGCAGGTCAACTTCTTTATATTTCCTGGTTTTAGGATTTATGCTTAGAGTTTTAATTTCAAAAGCACCTAAGTTGACCTTGATCGTTTTACGCAAGGCAGGCAGTTTCAAAGTTGTAGAAGTTGCCTTGCCCGTAGGCTCGAACAGCCTGATAATGATGTTGTTGTTCTTTTCAGCCTTCTTGACAGCGGTTATCTGGCTTGTTTTGTCGCTAAGGATTGCGAAGGGTTTTGGCTTTTTGCCTGTTCCCGCCGGGAAGAATGGAAGTGCGAACAGCTTCTCGTTTTTCACAAGCGATTCTCTGTCAACCGCCTTGATCCTTTTAGCGGATTTGCCCGCATTGAACCAGAACTCAAAATATCTCGGTCCCTGATCTACTCTTGCCGAGTACCTGTCCTGCGGCATGTCGATTTTCGTGTCGGTTGCGGAATGTGCCGAATAAGCAGGGCTTCTGAACAGAGTCAGCCTCATTTCACCGTCTTTGCAATCTGAGCCGTAGATACAGTTGTTGATACAGCTTAACGCTTTGTTGTCTTTTTTCGAAACAACCGCGGTCCATTTTTGAGCGACGACCTCGCTCCCATCGTTAGGCAGTTTGCCCCGACCATACGCAATCTGGCCGTAGTATTCGGCGTCTTTGATAGCAGTGGGCACCGACATTTTCAACATGGAATCTTTTTCCGCCCAGTGTACCTCTGTTTCTACTTTTATCTCCGTGCCCCGTTTGGGTATTACATATTTCCGGCATATCTTAGTCCTACAACGCCATTTAACATTAG
>QNBT01000382.1 GCA_003644205.1 Planctomycetota bacterium
AAATGCTCTAATGCCCGAAAAAGCTGTTTCTGGTCAAAGGGCACTGTTTTGAGCATTTGTAGTTTGGTAATTCGATATTGTTTAGAGTTTTGATATTAGGATTTAGGATTTTCGGTAAAATGTCTATTTTATTATTCAATTATCAATAGTTACTCTATAGTGTTTTCCAAACCGATGTTTATCAGTCTGATGGTTGTAAAAATACTGCTTTCGTCCTACAATACACTTTTGATACGGCCAAAAAATCTTTACAACGCAAATGGCTCAAGTGACATAAATATTGACGTCGTTTCCATTTGTTATTACAATTCGGGCGATAATGTCTGATTTGAAAGGCGCGATTGTGAATCTCAAAGGTATTATACTTGCCGGGGGCAGCGGGACGAGATTGTTCCCCATTACTCAGGTGGTAAGCAAGCAAATCCTCCCCGTTTACGATAAGCCGATGGTCTATTATCCTCTGACAACGCTGATGTTAGCCGGTATCCGCGATGTCCTGATTATTTCGACGCCACAGGATTTACCGCTTTACAGGCAATTGCTCGGCGACGGCAGTCAGTGGGGCATCAAACTGGACTACGCAGCCCAGCCCCGTCCGGAAGGGCTTGCCCAGGCCTTTGTTATTGGAAAAGCCTTTATCGCCGGCGGGCCTGCCTGTTTGATACTCGGCGACAACATCTTTTACGGCCATGGTTTGGTGCAGTCTTTGCAAAAGGCCGCCCGGCAGCAAGACGGCGCAACAATTTTCGGCTATCGGGTCACAGACCCGCATCGCTACGGAGTCCTCGAATTTGACAAAGACGGCAAGGTACTTTCAATCGAGGAAAAACCCCGGCACCCGAAATCAAACTATGTTGCTGTTGGACTCTACTTTTATGACTCCCAAATAACTGAAGTTGCTGCAAAAGTCAAGCCTTCGGCGCGCGGTGAACTGGAGATCACCGAGGTGAACAGCATCTATCTTCAGATGAATCAACTCAAGGTTGAACTGTTAGGCCGTGGCATGGCCTGGCTTGATACCGGCACACCTGAATCCATGCTCCAGGCTGCAAACTATGTCCAGACGATTGAGAAGCGTCAGGGGCTCAAGATCGCCTGTCCGGAAGAAATCGCTTTCAATCTCGGACTCATCGATGCAGAACAGGTGATAAAGCTTGCCGAACCTCTGAAGAAAAATGATTATGGCAAATATCTCCTGGCCCTGGTCGAAAAGGAGGGTATAGCTTGAGAGTTTCAGAAACAAAAATACCAGGAGTCTTAATATTCGAGCCGGCGATTTTCTCGGATGACAGAGGGCTCTTTATGGAAACATGGAGCCGGCAGCGTTATCATGATGCAGGCATCCCGGCTTCATTCGTACAGGACAACGTCTCAGTATCCAAAAAGCACACACTCCGTGGCCTGCATTATCAGCATCCGCATGGACAGGGCAAACTCGTTCAGGTGTTAAACGGGGAAGTATTTGATGTCGCAGTTGATATCCGCCTCGGCAGCAAAACATTTGGTCAATCGGTTTGGACAACACTTTCTGAGTCAAATCACAAACAAATGTTTATTCCTCCCGGTTTTGCACACGGCTTCTGCGTCCTGAGCGATACCGCTATATTCTCATACAAATGTACAGAATACTACGACGCTTCCGCAGAAGGTGGCGTCATCTGGAACGACCCCGACCTTGACATTGACTGGCCGATTGGCGATCCCATCTTATCAACTAAAGATACAGGCTATTCGAGATTAAAAGATATTCCACACGAATCGCTGCCCCGTTATGAGGAAACATGATGACCGGTGTAAACAGGCAAGTAGTCGTCTTGGGGGCAAGGGGCATGCTTGGAACGGATTTAGTCGCGCAACTTTGCCAAAACCACATCCGACACCTCGCACTGGACCTTCCCGAGTTCGACATCACCAACACACAACAGTTGAAAGCCGCCGTTGCTTCCGCTGACACTATTATTAACTGTGCCGCATATACGAACGTGGACAAAGCTGAATCCGAACCTGATTTGGCCTACAGCGTAAATGCTGAAGCGGTAGGTCAACTGGGCCGGTTCGCCGCAGACTCTGGTGCGAATGTTCTCCACATCAGCACAGATTTTGTTTTCGACGGAAAAAGCGGCAGGCCCTATATTGAGGCCGACCCTGCTAATCCGATAAACACCTACGGCAAAACAAAACTGGCAGGAGAGAAGCTACTTGCCAAAAGCGGGTGCCGGTTCTGTATAATTCGTGTCGAATGGACATACGGCCAGGCGGGTACTAATTTCATTAAAAAGCTAATCCAGCGCTCAAGGTCAGGTGAACCTCTCAGGGTAGTCGAAGACCAGGTCGGCTCACCAACCGCCACCGTCGAGGCGGCCAAGGCCATCTGTAACCTGCTGCCGAAAATGCCGGAAGGGATTTTTCACTTCGCATCCGCCGGTTACGTCAGCCGTTATGAAATGGCAAGATTCATTTTTGATAAACTCGGTACGGGTGTTGACTTGACTCCGTGCAAAAGCAGTGATTTTCAAACCCCTGCCGGCAGACCATTGAACAGCAGGTTTAATTGCAGTAAGATTGAGAAGTTTCTTGATGAGCCGATAAGACCCTGGAAGGAGCCCTTAGAACACTTTTTGGAGCAGTTATGAGAAGAATTCTCGTTACAGGTGGTGCCGGCTTCATAGGGAGCAATTTTGTCAGGATGCTTCTCGAAGAACAGCCTGATTGTCTGGTTGTAAATCTTGACAAGCTTACCTACGCGGGCAACCTTGAGAATCTCACCGGTTGCATGAAGCGCCCCAATCACAAATTCGTAAAGGGCGATATATGCGACGCCACGCTGGTCGAAAGGCTTCTCGATGAGCACAAAATCGATGCGATAATCAACTTCGCCGCCGAGAGCCATGTGGACCGCTC
>QNBT01000383.1 GCA_003644205.1 Planctomycetota bacterium
AGAAACGTCCGCGATATCGACCGGCTCCTCTAAGATGATTATTGTCTCAGCAGGCAGAAGATTTACGAATAGCTCCGTCTCGCCCTTCCGGCCATACTCCGCCGGTGCAACAATACACACTCCTTCAATCCGCTCGGTTGACCGCTGCGTATCTAGGTCAATTTTGCGGATGCTATCAATCATATCGGCGAAAAACTCCACCCGCACAGGCTCTGCTTCCTGTCCGCCCACAGCGCCGATTCGGCAGGCGCTGTCTGTGGTTACCGGTGCAAAGATGTCGATAATCCCCCCGCGTCTGGCGAATTGGCCCGGCAAATCCACACTGTCAACCCGTTCGAAACCGTTATCGGTCAGCCACCCGACTACTAATTCCGGCTCTATCGTTTGCTTGACCTGCAGACCTAATCCGGCCTTCATGAGCACCTGACCGCTGGGCACCGGCTGATTAATCGCCTGAACCGGCGCACAGATAATCAGTCCTGAAAGCTCCTCCGGCTCAGCCTGTGCCAGACCCAAAGCAAGGCGCAAACGCTGGGCACCGATTTCATCCGTGGCATCTGCAATGTTTTCTATCCCCTCCCAGACGGGAAAGACTTCCACCCCCTTGCCGCGAAAGACCTGCAAATCGTCGCTCGTCCTGTCGGCCTCGTCTAAATGCGCATTTACGTAGAGAATCGGACGTTTTAATGCCTTAGATATGTGCGCCGCCAACATCGGCGCAAACGACCCCCACGTCCCGTCAACTTTCACCGCCCCATCTTGCGGCCTACCTTCCTTCAAACGGGATATAATCTCGCATACTATCTTGTCCTCACCGAGGTCCACTTACGAACTGTATGGTAAATCGACAATCGCATATAGTCAATCAAAATGCCCCACTCCACAATATTTAGCCCCGCGTTTCACGCGGGGTTTTCTATAGATAGAGTATTATAGGTTTTACAGTTTTCTGTCGAGTTTGCGGTAGCTGATGGCCTCTGCGATGTGTTCGGGCCGGATGTTCTCGCAATTATCAAGGTCGGCAATCGTGCGTGCGACCTTGCAAATCTTATCGTGGGCGCGGGCGCTTAAGCCGAACTCGACCATCGCCTGCTTAAGAAGCTGTTCACACGACTCATCCAGCGGGCAGAATTTTTCCACCTGCTTATGGGTCATTGTTGCGTTAGTGATGAGTTTGCCGGCGCCGAAACGCTCGGCCTGGATCTGGCGGGCCTTGACAACTTCCTGCCTTATCGTGTCGGAGTCTTTTCGGGTGGATTTGCCGCGCAGGGTGCGGAAGGCAACGGGAGGAACATCAATATGGATATCAATTCTATCTAACAGTGGGCCGGAGACCCTTGAGATATACCGCTCAATCTGTCTCGGAGTGCATTTGCATTTCCGACGATTAGTCCCGAAATAGCCGCACGGGCACGGATTCATCGCGGCAATCATAATGAACCTGGCCGGGAAGATTATCGTCCCCTTGGCCCGCGAGACCGTTACCGCCCCATCCTCCAACGGCTGGCGTATCATCTCGAGGATATGTCGAGGAAACTCGGCAAACTCATCGAGAAACAGTATCCCGTGATGAGCCAGGCTAAGTTCGCCCGGCCGGGGCACCGTGCCGCCGCCCACAAGTGCCGGGCCGCTTGCGGTATGGTGCGGTGCTCGGACCGGACGGGTGGCGATAAGTGCGGTATTTTTTTCGAGCAGGCCGACCGACGAATAAACCCTTGTGGTCTCAAGCGATTCTTCAAGCGTCAACGGCGGCAAAATAGTCGCCATCCGCTGGGCCAACATCGTTTTGCCCGCTCCCGGCGGGCCTATCATCATTATGTTATGGGCACCGGCCGCCGCGATAACCAGCGCACGTTTTACGCTCTCCTGGCCCTTGACATCCGAGAAATCAACATCGTAGGTAGCGGCAACGTTAAAGGTCTCATCTATATCAATGGTGGTTGTTTCCAGTGGCAGTTGACCGGACAGGAAACCCACCGCCTGGGACAACGATGCGACGCCGAAGACATCCACGCTCTGCACGACAGCGGCTTCACGGGCGTTTTCCAGCGGAACAACCATCCCGGAAAAGCCGTTCTGCGACGCGGTCATCGCCATGCTCAGTACGCCGTTGACATGTCGCACCCGACCGTCCAGAGCCAACTCCCCGACAACGATGTATCGCTTGAGGTTTTCACTTTGCAGGCCGCCCGAGGCGGCTAACATACCCAAAGCGATTGGCAGGTCAAAGGCAGGCCCCGCCTTTTTCACGTCGGCAGGGGCAAGGTTTATGAGAGAGCGAGTGTCGGGATAATTGTGGCCCGTGTTGACGATGGCACTTCTGACCCGTTCGATGCTTTCCTTGACTGCGGTATCGGGCAGGCCCACTATTAACGGCTTATCAAATCCACCACGGGAAACATCAACTTCTACCTCGCAGACAATCCCCTCGATCCCTTCTAATGTAACACTGTGCAATCTGGCTAACATATCGGTTTCCTATCTAACAAGTAAATACTTAACTTGCTATGGCCGTAACCGTGCATTCTAAGAGCAGTCCGAACTGTCGGCAAGCTGTTTTTTGAAAATGCAGAAGACAAGCCCATCACAGCAAAAGCTCACGACTACCGGGAGGGCGGGGACAAAAGAAGGATTAGTCCGCGTTTCTCACAGCACTATTGAAAAAAGTACTCTTTCGGGCATAACTTGCCTATATTAACGAAGTTAAACGCATCTGGATTGATTTTAACGGATTTTGGCTAAAATACAAAAATTTTATTAACGTCCCAAAGTTTGGGGGTAATCCGGTTATTCCCTTTCCAAACAAATAATCGCGTTTAACGCTTTATCAGCTACCGGCAGCATAACAAACCTGTAAGTTCTCTTGTGC
>QNBT01000384.1 GCA_003644205.1 Planctomycetota bacterium
GGCCTGGATTGCCGACCCGAATCTGGCCGACCCAAACGATTCTATCAACTGGAATCCGGTTTGCAATCTTGATGATACCGGCAGCAGTGAGTATGTAATTGACCTGGCGGACCTTGTGGTTTTCGCATCGGATACTCCGTGGCTGTGGGAAGCGTGCTGGCGGGATAATTATATCGAGATGTATGGTATGATGATGGGCGGCGGCGGAGAATCGATGCTTGGCCTGGGCGCTGAAGAAGTAATGATGGAAAGTAGGTCCGCAGGCTCTGATGAACCCTCTTATGCAGACGAAGAACAAAATGTCTATGCGGATATGTCGGAGCCGGAACTTGCCCTGTTTGTTAAAGGTATCTACGAGTTGATCGAACAACTTGAGATTTGGATAGAAGAAGACCCTGAAATCACAGAAAGTGCCGCGGAAATAATAGACCACTTAGAATCAATGCTGGTTGATATTAAAGAATCGAGGCAGTAATTTCTTGACACGCAAACGCCTTTTTGGTACAATAAATAAGCATTAGGAGAAACTATGATGAAAAGAACAGCGCTGTTTCTTTTTGGTTTTGTAATCTGTTCGTCCCTGTCTTTTGCCGATTACAGTGACGGTTTTATTACAGCCGGTGAATACGAGTATTTCGTTGAGTGGTTCAGCTACGACCCGCCCCTGATCGTGGAGGGGGGGGGGGGCAGACTGGATTGAGATGCGCAACCATAGTCGTCTCGAAGTGCGCAATACTTCAACGCCACTTCAGTGGAATGTTGGCGGAATTTTGGATATTGTTCTTTTAGGTGGCGACTTGATTTATTTGGGCGGGGAAACAGAAGAGATTACCATAGCCGGAAATTCCGAAGCGATTCTCAAAGGCGGGCGAATCGATTATATTACCAACATGCAGTATGTGGACGAGTTGAAAAATATCAGCATTTACAGTCAGCCCGGCTGGTCATGGGAAACCACCTTTGATCCGGCAGAGCAGGAAGATATCATCACGGGCATCACCGGTTTATGGGAAGACAACACTGCCTTTGCGATTAACTTTATTAATGATGTGGATTACGACCCGGTCTGGATGAACATTAACATTGTCGAAGTCCCGGAGCCGGCGACACTTCTTTTAATCAGCCTTGGCGCTGCGCTTATCCGCAAAAGATAAATCTCGCTTATGATTCTCCTTGCAAGGACGCGGGCAATCCGAATTTGTCTTACAGTGAGCAGGTGGATATGGATAGTGAGAACCGTGTTGTCGGCGATTATGTTGATGTCGGAGCGGATGAGCTTTATTCCTGCGATGACGATTACAGTGAGGACGATTTTTATAATGCCCTGGACTGGAACGCCGACGGTGTTGTGAATATGTATGAGTTTTCAAAGTTCTCCTCCGCATGGCTCAGTCATGACCCGAACGACCCGGCCTGGATTTCCGACCCGAATCTGGTCGACCCAAACGATTCTATCAACTGGAATCCGGTTTGCAATCTGGATGATACCGGCAGCAGTGAGTATGTAATTGACCTGGCAGACCTTGTGGTTTTCGCATCGGATACTCCGTGGCTGTGGGAAGCGTGCTGGCGGGATAATTATATTGCTATGTACGGTATAATGATGGGTGGCGGCGGAGAATCGATGCTTGTGCTGGGCGCTGAAGAAGTGATAATGGAAAGTACGCTGGCAAGCTCTGAAGAATCCTCTTATGCAGACGAAGAACAAAATATCTATGCGGATATGTCGGAGCCGGAACTTGCCCTGTTTGTGAAAGGTATCTACGAGTTGATCGAACAACTCGAGATCTGGATTGAAGAAGACCCCGAAAATACAGAAAGTGCCGCGGAAATAATAGACCACTTAGAATCAATGCTGGTTGATATTAAAAAATCGAGGCAGTAATTTCTTGACATGCGAGCACCTTTTTGGGTATAATAATGGCAAGTTAGCAGTGGGAGAAACTATACTATGATGAAAAGAATAGTACTGTGTTTTTTGTTGATTGCTTTTTCCACATCTGTATTTTCCGGAGTTGCGGATGACGGCGCGATCTCAACTGGTGAGTACGATTACGGGATAATTGAGTGGAATAGTCGCAATCCGTCTCTTGTAGTCGAGGGGGGGGCAAACGTAATTGACATAAGAAATTATGGTCGTCTCGAAGTACGCTATACTTCAATACCCATAAACGGTGATTGGTATACTGGCGGAATACGGGATATCCATCTTGACGACTATAGTGAATTGCTTTATTTGGATGGCATAACCGATATTCTCGGAATTGATGAAAATGCTACGGCAGAGCTAAAAGGCGGCAGCATCAACTACATCGACAGTATGCAAAATACAGACACAAAGCACATAGACCTTTACTGTCAATCCGGCTGGTCATGGTTATATGACGATGAGGATTTGGACGGTATTGATGAAATTGTCGGTATTACCGGTCTGTGGGAAAACGATTCGGCCTTTACCATCGGGTTCATCAATGATTACACTTTCGGCTACGACCCGGTATATATGAATATAAATGTCGTTGAAATCCCGGAACCGGCGACACTCTTACTGTTCGGCTTAGGCGGACTGGCTTTGAGAAAACGCAGGTGACACACTGGTAATCCGTAAGTGCGATACCAAAAGAGCCGAGCGTCGAAGAGCAAATTGAATAGTTCAAGGGTTTTTTTTAGACCCTATGGTAGAATGAGCTTTTTCAACAGTGCTGCGCAAAATGCGGGCTAATCATTTGTCTTCTTTTTTGCATACTGGGCAACGACTTGCTGCTGGACGTTGGGTGGTACCACCTCGTAGTGGCTAAGCTCCATCGAATAACTGCCCTGCCCGCCCGTAACGCTTTTGAGCTGGCTGTTGTA
>QNBT01000385.1 GCA_003644205.1 Planctomycetota bacterium
GTTTATAAACTTCTTATTGTCGCAAAGAATACACTGACCGAAACGCTCAGGCAACCCATATACGCCGTTATCATAGCTTTTTCACTGTTTCTGTTCTTCATGAGCCCATCAATCGCAATGTACACGATGGACGAGGACATCAAAATGCTGCGTGAGATAGGCCTCTCTACGTTGGTTTTGACTGGTTTGTTCATAGCAATATTTTCCGCAACCGCCGCACTAACAGAAGAAATCGAAACCAAGACCATAACTACCGTACTCTCGAAACCTATCGGCAGGCCCACCTTTATCTTAGGCAAGTTCCTTGGTGTAACTGCTGCTGTTGTCCTGGCCCATTATATATGTACTACCGCTTTGCTCATGGCTGTTCGCCATGGTGTCCTTGAAGCCGCCATAGACACACACGATTGGCCGGTAATTGTTACCGCCTTGGTCATAGTTCTTTTGACACTGCTCTTAACCGCTTTTCTAAACTATATTTACGACTGGAACTTCCCCGCCACCGCCATAAAACTAATCGCCGTTTTCGCCACCTTCGGCATGCTATTTTTATCACTTATCGACAAGGAATGGAAATTCAATCCACAAAACAATAACCTGCATGCCTTTGACATATACGCCTCAATACTTCTGTTATTTGCCGTAGTTGTACTCGTAGCCCTCGCCATCGCGTTTTCCACCAGATTAAACGTCGTTTTGACGCTCGCCTGCTGTGTCGGTGCTTTTTTATTAGGACTTATAAGCGACTACGTATTCGGCAGATTCGCTCAGACCAATCTGTGGGCCCGGCTCGGCCACATCCTCGCCCCAAACGTGCAGGTGTTCTGGATTAGCGATGCTATTTATGAGGGCAGCTCAATTGAGCCGTATTACCTTCTAATAAGCGCTCTATACGCCCTTTTATACACCTCTGGAATCCTCTTGATAGCAATTGCGCTGTTCCAAAAGCGCCAGGTAGGGTGATTTGGTAAAGAAATTTTCCTGTATGTAAATCCTTTATTGAACGTATGTTAGATATGATATGGGGCTGGGTTAAGGCTAAAAAGCCAACGTTGGACAAACCGAAACGCCCCTGCATACCAACCGGTTGGTTCGATGGTTTATTGTGCTTCATAAATCATAGCCTTTTCATCACATCTGTCCTGCTTTGAGCACTTCGCACAATCGCTCCAGACCTTCATCGGAAGCTGCTCTTTCGGGATTTCTTTGAAGCCTAACTTCTTGAAAAAACCGCCCTCAAGTGTAAGCGTGAAGACCTTTTTGACGCCAAGAGTCTGTGCCTGTTCAAGAGCACCAGAAACTAAAGACTTGCCTATCCCTTTGCCTACAAAAGGCTTATCGATTGCTAATGACCTGATTTCAGCCAAATCAGACCAGATAATTTGTAACGCACAACACCCCACTACACACTCATCAACCTCGGCAACCGTGAATTGCTGAAGGTTCTCATAGATCTGTGCCATTGACAAAAACAGCATTTTATCAAGCTCTGCATAACTTGATACGAGAGCATAAATGGCTGGGACATCCGATATTTTTGCCTGTCGAATATTCATAATTTCGATTGTATCAAAGATAAGATTTTCCACAATATCAATGTCCGAGCGGAATTTTATCACCCTAAATGGTATTAGAACAGCAACTAAGCTATTCACTAACGATTTTTATTTTGCTCCAATATCCTGCCTCATTATGCCAGCCGGTCGGCTGATTGATAAGTTCCAGGCGGACTCTCTTACCGGCGTATTTGCTCAGGTCAACTTCCGTCTCCAGCCATCCATCTTTGGCAGTGTCTTTACTGACCGGCGTTCTTAACAGCTCTTTACCATGTCTCAGTTTAACGATCAGCTCCCAATCGCCTTTGGGATGATGACCGACAACAAGTTTAAGAGTCGTCTTTTTGTTCTTCGGGATCGAAATCCTTCCAAAAAGTTTACTGCCCGTCTCTCTGTCAACAGGATGGGTCACAAGGACATTCTTTTTGCCGCCAAAGGCATCTCTTAGGCCCGGATTCATTTTTTTGCCGCAGGCAGTGATCCTCCAGCCGGGAAAGCTTTTCCCTATCGGGAAGGCTGATATGTATTTGATCTTTTTCATTTCGGCATCTGTGAATTTGCTGCCGGCGATCGGGCCAGGCTCCCAGCATTGCTGCAGCTTGCTCGGTTTCGGGGTTTTGGCAGCAATTACGAAAACTTCTTTGCCTTCGGCATCTTTTTCGACCCTGCCACCTTGACGAATAACAGCATCGCGAGCAAGCTGGGCGGAAACTTCTATCATTTTCGGGAAGGTGTAAGGTGAGTGGGAAAATTTTCCATTGGGATTAAGAGCCGATTTGAATTTGTCGGGCAGATTCTTAAAACCTATCATCGTGCAAAGAACACCGCCGGCATTGGAAGGATTGCAGTCGGAGTCCTGTCCGCAGCGGGTTGAGATAATGATCGTCTTGTCGATGTCCCCTTCGCCGTAAAGCAGACCCATCACGATATAAGCGCCATTGATCTTGGCGTCGATGTTGAAGTCGCCCTTATCGCAGGAAGCCTTCCGGTAATCAGGATTATCCTGATACTTCGCCTCGATCAGGTGCCATGTCTTTTGCCAGTCGTTTGGATTTTCGCTGTGCCATTTAATAACGTCGCTGATACATTCGTGATATTGGCTGCCCTTAGGCACACAGGCCAGACCCGCACGTACGATTTTATCCATATCCTTTTCAAAGAAAGCTTCGGCGTACATTCCTCCGACGAACTGCCCGCCATAGACGCCGTCACCGTAGTTCATCAGACGTCCGAATTTTTCGCCGAGTTCGATAACAAGGTTCGGCATACCCGGCGAGATCAGGCCGGAA
>QNBT01000386.1 GCA_003644205.1 Planctomycetota bacterium
ACCTATCGCGGTATATCTTGTAAATAAGGTTTACAGCGAGGTGGCCAAATCGGCTGGTGTGCCAATTCTGGGAGGTGGCGGAATCAGAACGCCATCTGATGCGATTGAATTTATTATTGCAGGGGCAACGGCGGTAGCGGTGGGGACGGCAACATTTATCGAGCCGGACTCGGCGGTGAGGATCATCGAGGGGATAAAGGGGTATTGTGTGAGGAAAAATGTTTCTAACATCAAAGACTTAATCGGCAAACTAAAGGATTAATTTACCACGAAGAACGCAGAGATTTTTAGACACGGATTTACACTTAATTATTTTGTCATTCCGAGCGCAGCCGAGGAATCTGTTCTAAAAAGCATCACAAAGTGATTCAACCAGCTAAATACCAGCGACAAGAGACCAGCGACTAAATAGCCCCCGGTGATTTGCTATTTTTTGTTCGGAATTGTTCTCACAAAGTTTTTGGCAGCTTTTAGCACATCAATCTGTCGGTAGATAACATCTATATCACGTGATTGATCCAAGAAACTGGCGGCAACTTCTAGGCTTCTAAACCTAAACTTGTTGAAAATCAGAAATAAAAGCAACTGCTCAACATATCGCTTTAAGTCGAATATAAAAACTTCGATGGTTTTAGTTGAAGTACCCCTATGCACTAATTTATTTCTAAAATCCCTCAACAAAGACAAGGTCTGTTTAGCCCCATCTTGGTCCTCATATATAAAAGAAACTCTCCGTATTGTTGTCTTATAGGAATCATTGAGAGTATTTGTTAGGTACTCAAGTACCCCCCATAGTTCAATATAACTTGTTTCCCAATTGTCTTTATCTAATGCAGAATTGTACCGAACTATGGCCTCAACAAGACAATCTCTATATCTACATTTTTTGAGGCACTCTCTGGTATTCTTGGCAAACTCAAGAACCTCTACAAATTCTCCTCCCAAAGAGGGATTGTAAAGTCGCGGCATCTCTTGAGAATACCCATTGTGCCATACGCCATCAACTGCTATCTCTCCATTTGGCTTGTGCAACGTATGTAAAGAACCAAGCAGTATTTTATTAATGGGCTTTCGCTTGCCAACTAACGAAGCCGTATAACCATATCTAAGATTGCGTGCAAGATTCAGCAACCCCCGAATCAAATTTAAAGAGGCCAATGCTTTTGCTGCGCCACCCTCAATTGTCTTGTCAGACACAGATACGCGCACCAGAAGATACCCACGTGGAAAATTTATTCCTTTACTCAAAAAAGGGAAATCATCAATTGCTTGTTTCCGAGCTTTCGCAAATCTTAAAGGCAAACATCTGCCGAAAGTTATGCGACACCTATTTTCTTGCACGTTTTTAAGCTTGTGACGAGACTGACCGATGGATAGAGACGTGAGCAGAACATACTTTTTTTTAGGAGCTTTCAAGTACTCGCTTTCGAGACGACAAAGTTCCTTCAGCAAGTTGTCCCTCGTTATTTTCTTTTTTGCTGCCCTCCATACCGCCTCCTTAACTATACTATACTTCTCGTCTTCTGGGATTTTTCCCGTCAATTGAACCATTGAATCCAAGCGGGCGGGCACAATAGATTCTTCGAAACCGCGGAACTGGACTTGTCCGTTCTCATTAATGCTCCTTACCTTGTTTAGTCTTTCGATCAAAGGTTTTGGATTATAATATTCCAGCCATTTAGCCAACTTGTAACTCCCTTGCCCATACTTTTTTACCTATCATTTGTCTTTATTTCCCGGTTCTTTTATTTTGAATTCCGGCAAGCCTAATTCGTTGCGGATGCTTTTTTCTGCCTCTTGGGCAAGTTTTCGGCGAAAAGTAGGTAAAGGAACAATCCCCTCTTCTTGTGGCATTCCCGCCCGTCTTTCGCTGATAGCAGATTGAAGATTCAATCTTATCGAACGCCAGTTTTCTACAAAAGTATGAGGAAGCAAGATCAAGTTATCCGAAAACCAACTGCCATATTTTTCATAAATGAATTCAAGTGCGTCCTTTTCCGTTCCCTGGAGCAAAACAGACTGAAGTCGGCAAATCAATTCCAATCCTTTCCCATATGCTGCAACTCGCCGCTCTGCAATTGTTTCTTGAAATTTTATCTTACCTGCTTTCTTTGCCCGGTACCAAGTGGCGAGGAAGCCACCGAAAGCTGAGCAAACTCCTCCGACTAACACTAACAGCAGTTCCTTCATTTTCCATGCCCTTTCAAAAGAGATTAATTTTGTCCAGGAGCCGTTGCTCCTGGATTCTATACTACACGAAAATGAGAGGTTTTTCAAGTGGTTTTTTATGGGGTAAAAGGCCCTTCAGGGCCGAAAGACTTTCCGCGCTAAAAGAGAGAGCGTGAAGCGTATTGCGTATAGTGGGTCAAGATTGCCGCAGTCGCCTTCGGCTCCTTCGCAATGACGGGGTGAGTGGCGGTTATTATAAGTTGTAACGGTTAAGGTTGCCGCGGTGCTTTTAGGCACAAACGATCATGCTCGCAATGACAATAATATTGTTTGCAGTGATGGCACTATAGTGTTAGAATTGATTAGAGAAGGAACAAAGGTTTAGAGGGACAAAGAACGTCGAACATCGAACGTTCAACGTCCAACGTCGAATGTTGAGCCGCCTGGCGGGCTTTTTTAACGGAATCGTGCGGTGGCAGGGATAACAAATTTTTGGTGGGGTTTGATATGAATGTGCTGAAGCTATTATATGATTATTTTCCCACAGCGGTCTATACGGGCAAGTGCCTGGTCTTTGTGAGTGAGGAATGGCGCGTAGAGCTGACCGAGCACAAAAACACGGATTTCAGCCAATCGGAAGGCAAAATGCCCCTGATACGGGTCAGGGTATTCAAA
>QNBT01000387.1 GCA_003644205.1 Planctomycetota bacterium
CTCTTTGGGCACAAGAGAACTTACAGGTTTGTTATGCTGCCGGTAGCTGATAAAGCGTTAAACGCGATTATTTGTTTGGAAAGGGAATAACCGGATTACCCCCAAACTTTGGGACGTTAATGAAATTTTGGTAATTGGTTCACAAAAGCCGTGCCGCGCACCCGTCGAGACGTCTGCTGCGACAGTGCGCCGGCACGGCGAGCGGTCTCGCCGCGGCTGAAGCGACCGAATAATTCCCAGGTATCCAAAAAAATTACAGAACTATACTGGTATGCAGTATACTGCATACCAGTATAGTCTTTAGGCAATAGAGAATGTGCCCGTTGTTGGTTCATAATATCTGGGGGTTGGTTCATAACTACAAACAGACCGTCATTAAGGAAACCGGCCCTTGCGATTTGACCGGGCCTGGATTGTTTCTTACATTTTAGATGTAAAGACCGTTTTCTGAAGAATTTCCAGAGGCCGGGATTTATACGATGTTTTCCATGAGAGGGAGAAAGCTCTATGTACAAATGGCGAAGGAAAGTGCTGTTCGCATTAATCATGTTTTTTGCAGGTTTCGCAACCGCAATCTATGCTCTCGCCCCCGTTGCAGATGCAAAGCCTGATTCAGTAAGCCGAGACGTAAAAGTCCGCAATCACACTGATTCCGGGTCTAAGTCAAAGCGATTTGCATTAGTGTTTAACTCGCACATGCGAAAGTGTATCAGCGTCGCCGAGGAACAGGGCACAAAGATTGGTGAGTTTATCAAAGCAAAACTTGCCGAACGCCCTGAAAATGTCCGGCAGTAGGACTGTCTGAACAGCTTACTGCCCGAGCAGATTTTCACGTCTGATTATCTGCTCCGATGACACTACAAGCACATCTGAAAAAGCGCAGCAGCCGATATGGCCGCTGCGCTTCAAAACCCTGTTGTCATCTGCCTGAATACACGCCCCCGACCCAAAAAATACTGCCTCCAAAACGCCAAAAATGAAGAAACGAGCCATATAAGCCGAAATCCTATTTGTCCGGGTCGCAAGAAAAACCGAATCGGAACCCTGCTGTCATTAGGCGTATATTTTGGTAAAATGTTGGAAAATCGGAAGATAAATCTTATTTTCTCCGTAACCAAGGGCTTTTTTCGGTACACTATATAGTGAGATGGACACACTGTTCGACAAAAGACAGTTGCGGCAACTGCTGCGAAACGACCCAAAAGCAATAGAACGCTGGTTCTACACTTACTCCGACAGCCTTTATACCTTTGTATTCTACCGCGTCGGCAAGGATAACCAGCTCGCCGCCGACGTTGTCCAGGAAACATTTACAAAGGCCCTCAGAGACATGCAAAAATACGACCAGAACAGGGGAAGCATGTTCGCCTGGCTCACCCTTCTCAGCAAGAACTTCATAAAGCGGGCCTTTCGAGAAAGGGGCAGGGAAATATCCTACGATAGAATCTGGCGGGACATCGACAGCGGCCTGTTGACCGCTTTTGAACAGATAGCAACTGAGCCTTTGCCCGATGAGGTAATTGAAAGGGCCGAGACCGCCCAGCTCGTGCAGATGACCCTTGCGAACATCCCCGCCAACTACAAACATGTACTGAAACAATACTATTATCAGTTGAAACCGCCAAAGGAAATAGCCCTTGCGGTGGGTGTCAGTGAAGGCGCAATCAAGACGATGCTGTATCGGGCCCGTCAGGCTTTTAAGGCCGCGTTCTTGAGACTTGAGAAATCCTTCAACAACCCTGATGTAGCGGAAGGAGGGCCAAATGGGTAACCGTGACTATCTCGAGCGCAATATAGAAAGGCTCTTAAGGGCCCTGCCGCCGGAGCTGGAACTGCCCGAGGACAAAAAGAAGGAAATCTTAGCCAATCTGGCCGCAGAAGCTGCCGCTCTATCGTCCAAAGATTCGGCCACCTCATCCCCCAGACCGGTAATCTTACGACACCCGGCGACACTGGCGGCAGCAGCCGTTTTGATGGTAGGACTATTGGTTGGTACGATTTGGCTGTCCCGATATATCGGGACTGAGCAGACCGAACAATTTGTAACCCAGCCAAAAAGCGTAATAGAAGGCACGACACCTGAAGACCAAGAGCCTGACGATAAACTTGTTGCCGAAGATGTTGATTCACAGAAAGCACAAATTCAAGTCCGCCTCAAACAAGTTACAGCAATGTTCGACACCGGCAACATCAGAGGATTAACTAAAATGCTTTCAGATGAAGCTGCCGAGGTCCAAATTGCAGCGGCGAATTATCTCGCACAGATTGGCGATTTCGACGCGGTCGAACCCCTGCTGGACGCAAGCAAAGAATGGACAGGCTCCGAGGAAGATAATCCCTTTGTTGGCGCCATTTATCAAATCATGCTCAGGATTAGTAAGCAACAAGCAGAGCCTTCTGTTGCAAAGGCACAAGAAAAAGCGGCTGAGCCGGCTAAGATTGAATTTGTACCGCGAGGCGTGCTCAGCGGCCTTATTACCGATGCAAAAACTGGTGAGCCGATTAGCAATGTGAAAGTGGAGATTTCAAAAAGGCGAGTTTACTCAACCACAACCGACCTGAATGGTTTCTATTATCTTGATGATATTAGTGAGGACGGAAGCTATCGAATAAAAACCAGCTCGACGGCCTACCTTGGACTTGGAGATTGGAACGAGCTGCCGATTGTTCATCTGACCAGGGATTCACAGGTTGTCAAGCATCTTACTCTCAACAGGGCCTGTCAAATAGAGATTAAGGTTGTCAACGAACTGGGCGAGCCGGTTAAAGATGTAAGGCTCACCGGAAGTTCACTGCTCAAGGAGCACGGTCCTGATATTGGTGAGC
>QNBT01000388.1 GCA_003644205.1 Planctomycetota bacterium
GTCAGCGGCTGAATCCAGAATGTATGCGTTGTGCAGGCTTCGCTTTTTGAAGTTTGCCAGGAAGGTGTCGGTTTCGACGGTATCGGTTATCACTTCGGTGCAGGCGCTTTTCAAGCGCTCATCGGAAGCTGTCGCGAAGTCTTTACTTTCTTTCTTAAGTCTCTTGAATACGCCGTCGAGGACACGGTGATAGAATCGGCCCAGGTCGAGCGGCTCAAGGGTAAATTGCTCTCGCCGCTGGAGGTTAAGGACGTACCGGGCGAAATGCTTATATGGACAGGCGGCGAAGCTGCCCAGGCGCGTTGCCGAGCATTCGAGCGAGTCGCCGAAGAACTTCTTTGCAAAATCCTTATCCAGCACGGCCTTGTTTTCGTAACTGAGTGCGTATTTGACCTGCCGGCTTATGTGTGAAAGCTTTTCATCTTCATTAAGGCCTTCAACCAATGCGTAAAGTGTGTTGGCCTGGTCGCGTGGAAGGTTCGAATCTTTGCCGAGTTTTGCGCAGAGCAAATCCGTAAGCCGGACCTCGCTTCGGACATCTTCTACATTGGTAGTTTCTTCGGCCGGCCGGTCGGCTAAATCGACAAAGAGGGACTTCAGATTATCCAGAAACGGTGAAGGAAGAACCGGCGTGCCGGAATCTGCTATCAGGGGGTATGTTATGCACAGATATTGCGAGGGCCGGGTGAAGGCAATATAAGCAAGGTATTGGCGATTTGCCAATTTTTGCACCGCGGGGGCGGCAAGGACGAAACCGCCGGCTTCGGCGGCGCGCCGGTCGTCATCGGTCAGCAAAGAGTCAAAAGAAACAGGCTCGGGAAACTGTTTTTGAGTTGCGCCCGCGAGGAAAACAGCCTTTAAGTCGGGATGCCGGCTGCGCTCAATCGAGCCGACGAGGACCTCATCGAGCGCCGGCGGTATGAGCTTCAGTGTCATTTTGGCCAAAGCGCTCGAAAGGATGTCTGTCCAGTCCTGGACAGACAAAAGCTCGGCGCCGAAGATTTCATCAAGCTCATCGAACAAGTTCACGAGCATGTCATAGAGCTGACGATGGCCCGATTGCCGGTCGGCGGGGTCGTCTTTGTTCTGCCGGGCAAGTTTTTCAGGAACTTTCAAGCCTTTCAGGAAATCCCACACGGCGCGGGTGAAGTTGCCGGCGGTGATAAGCTGCCGGTCGGAGTCCGGTTGCAGGTCGTCTCTTAGTCTGGATAACGGAGCGATTGCCTTCCGCCTGATTTGGTCAATCATTTTACTGTCGAATCGGGTGTTGTCTTTGGGGGCGAAGGCCCAATCGGCACCAGCCCGCCAGTCGGCGCCATCAATGCCGAAGGCCAGGCAATAGTTTTCAAGGATATCGACGTCGTTTCCCGTAACAGGTGCAAGACCGGTCTTGAGGTATATGAAGATGTCGCTGTTCGAGAAGCCGTTTGTTACGGCGCGGGTGGCTGAAGTGATAAGCCTGATTACAGGATGTGTCGAGAGTGATTTCGGCTTGTCGATGAAAAATGGGATATTGTAGTCGCCGAATACGGCCTCTATGTAATGCTGGTAGGAAGATATGTCGGAGGCAATTACCGCGATGTCGCCAAAGCGATAGTTGCGTTCGGCGACGAGTTTTGTTATTTCGGCTGCGATATACCTGACCTCGGCACGCCTGTTTGCTGTTGATACAATTTTTACAGCGTCATTGGTGTTTACGAGCGCAGCGGCCGGGTTGAAGATGCTGCTTTCGATGTGGGCAAGGGCCGGTGAGGCTGCAAATCGCAAAGGCTGTTCAAGGATAATCGGCTTGGCCAGCGGGAGCTTGGCTCTTCTGACGGCTTCGGTCAGTTCGGCAAAGGTGCGTTCGGTCAGGCCGAATATTCTGGTATCGTCGAGCTCGGCCTGGTCCGGATATCGGGTATCGAAAGCCTGCGGGTCGAGGCACAGGGCAATATAAGATTCGGAGGCGACCTTGAGCATCTCGATGAGTAACAGGCGCTGCTGAACGGTAAAGCTTGCGAAGCCGTCAACCCAAATCTTTGCGCCCACCAGAAAATCAGCATGCCGGACCTTCTCAAGGGCACCCGATAACTGAATATCCGGGTCGGTGAACCTGCCGGAGATGAATTGTTCATACTGCTCGAATATTCGGGCGATGTCCGCAAACTTCATTGCGGTGATGCTGCGCGGCTCGGCTTTTGCCAGCTCCAGCGACAATTGCCGCAGGTCAGAAGCACTGGAAGCGCATTCGTTCATTTCAGCAATGATTTGGGTCAATTTTGTCGCCACCCCCGGTGTTTGAGCGGTTCTGTGAAGGAGTTTTAGCTTGTCTTGATTGGCTCTTAGAATTTTATGGATAATCATTTCCCGGCCAAGACGTGATATTTCCGGTTGAGCGGTATGTCTGCCGATGAGCCAGAATGAAAGCCTTTCAAAAGACAGGACGCGGAGCCGGCTGTAACCGGAGATTTCTTTGGATGCGAGGACCGCCCGCTGCCCCTGGTATGTGGCCTGCTCAGGGACCAGTAATACAAGCGGCGGGCCGTCTTCGCCTCGGGTAAGCTCACTAATAACGGACTTTATGCAGCGGCTTGTTTTTCCGGTTCCGCTTCTGCCAAGAATAAATTGTACGGCCATCAGAAAGCCTCCGCCAGATACGCTTCGAGTTTCACCCTTTGCTCCGAAAAGGGCGGCGCCCCTACTCGGCCACCTCCGGGCAGGACATTATGTACTCTCTTACGAGGTCCATATCAGCTATGGCAACAGCGACTTTATCGTCCGCAGCGCCGTAGTATGCGTACAATTGGTTTGTTGCTTCCA
>QNBT01000389.1 GCA_003644205.1 Planctomycetota bacterium
CATTGCCGCAGTCAAAGCAGATTGTCATATTTGGAAGCGAGGAAAACCGCAAAATGGTTGAAAAGCTCATCGCCGAGATTGACCTTCCGACTCTCGACATATTCAAGGAAAAGACATTTAATCTAAAACACGCCGACCCCGACCAGATCAAGCTGAATATCGAGGGTCTTTATGAAACTACAGCCGGCCGCTTCTCGAGCTACTCCTATAGCCGTGGCACCAGCAGATCCAGATATAGTATTGTCAACCCTGAGGACGCAGTGAAAGTAGTATCATATCCGACGTTGAAGAAGGTTACCGTAATAGCCTCAGAGCAAAATCTCAAAAAGATTGAAAACCAGATAAAGGAGTGGGACGTTCCGATAGATGTTGAGAAAGACCAGTACAGGATAATATCGCTGCAGAACTCCGATCCTGTGCAGATGGTCAATCTTTTGGATAAACTGTTTACCGAGGGAGGCGCGGACAGCAGTAGCAGCTTTATGAGATTTTTCTTTGGATTTGGCGATGATGGGGATGAACAGAAGAAAATTGTAGGCACTCTTTACGGCACGCTGACGTTTGAGGCGGTGCCGGACACAAAGAAGATAATCGTAATAAGCAAAATTCCCGAGGCCTACGATGTCATCGAAAAGCTCGTCAAGCAATTAGACAGTCAGGAGATGGCCGAGGTGCCACGGGTCATAACGCTCAAGTACGCCGATGCGGAGGACCTGTGCGACCAGTTGAACGCGATATTAAACGAGCCCGGCACAACGGCGACTCTTCAAAGGAGCCAGCGAGGTCTGTCAGTCGATACAATGTCCGGGACCACCATCAGCGAGCCGAGCGGCAATCAAACCGGTTCAGCTACCACTTCAACAAAGACAATTACACCCTGGTGGGACAAGGCTCGCAGGGACGACCAGCAAATGCCGGCAAGCAACCTCATAGGTCAGGTGCGATTTATCCCTGTCCACCGCAGCAAGGCCATTCTTGTTCTTGCTCCGCCTAAATACCTTGACTCTATCACAAAAATGATCAACCAGCTCGACCAACCCGGCAAACAAGTGATGATAAAAGCCGTGATCGTAGAAATCGACCACAACAGTATGACTTCTCTGGGTATTCAGCTTTCCACAAATCCCGATGCATTTGGTCTGGAAGAAAACGCTCTGGGATTTTTAACTAAGTTGCTAAACACAGAAACACGGGGGGCACTTACGCTGACTACCACGGCCAATGTCAATATCCTTATTGATTTGTTGGTCAAAAAAGTCAACGCCAGAATCCTTAACCAGCCGACATTGTGGACCAAGGACAATGAAGAAGCAGTGTTTATCAAGGGTACGGAAGTAGCGTTTATAACGGCTTCAAAGATTTCAACGGAAGCCAGCGCTACGGACAAGACTTATAATTATAAGGATGTGGGCGTAACTTTGCGAGTAAGGCCTAATATAACCCCGGAAAAGGCTGTCGATACGACCATCAATTTGGAAATCTCTGATGTTGCAACCGAACGCATCAATGACCAGGTAGCCGTAAGCAAGCTCAATACCACAACGCACGTTATCGTAAATGACGGCGAGACGATTCTGCTTGGAGGTATTCTCTTTCAAAAAGATAGTGCAGTCCGGCGGAAAGTCCCGCTTTTGGGTGATATACCGGTCGCGGGGGCTCTGTTTAGTCATGAAGAAACGCTTCAAACAAATAACGAACTGTTAGCCTTTATCACGCCGTATGTAATTGACGAGCAGACCACCGAAGAGGCCGCCCGTCAGATTGAAGAGCCTGTAGGGAAGATGGAAGCGATAATGGCCGAGCTGAAAGAGATTTTTGAGCCGAACATGCCGCAAGAGGCAACAGATTAGTTTTGAGTTCTTAGTTTTTAGTTTTGAGTTGTGGAACCGCTGTGCGGGGATGTTAATAACCCTGCTCGGCGGGCCCTGATGTGTCGGGACAGACAGGGCTAAATATGGATTTGGTATGCATAACATACCCTACACATTAGAGCCGGGTCCCTTCGGTTTGACGGTCGGATTTTTTTACTTGCAATATGGGGATATTATTGTATATTGTCGGTAGTATTATAAACAGGGAGTGGCAATATGTGGTATTGTACTCTCATAGAGACCGAATCGCCCATTTTGGTTGCACAAATGCTGGCTGGTTCTGCGCGGCTGGGGATGGTCCCCGCCGCATGGTTACTGTTTAGCCCGGTCAGAATCATACTGCTGCTTGTTTGGGTGTACTTTTGCGTGTATTCGATCATTCGCATCGAGGGCAGCAGCCTTATTCCAGTCCGGCACAAGGCTAAAGCAAATATCTTCGCGCTTCTGACCGGCCCATTATTTTTGTTTGTATTATTCGTTGTGGACACGACCATAAAGCTGCAGGAAGGCCTGATTAAGCCGGGGAACATCCTGAGCGGGATATTCGGTGATACCTTCAAGCGTCGCAGGGCGCGGTACAAGGCCCAAAAGGGAATTGAGCTTCTGGATTCGGCGGGCAGGAGCTTCGCTGAGGTGTACGGTTCGCAAAGCAAGGACGCCAAATCAGCGGGCCAGATACTCAGTTTGACTGAACGCATAATCCTTGACGGGATACGCGGGCGGGCAAGCGACATTCTGATAGATCCGAAAAGCCGGGCGCTTTACTTCGTGAGATTCAGAATTGACGGGGTTCTGAGTACCATAAGTCAAATTGAAGCCGATAAGGCTACGGCGATTGTCAACAGCATCAAGGCTGTTTCGAGCATGGATATTGCCGAAAAGAGGCGGCCTCAGGACGGCTCGTTTATGGCGAGGATACCGGA
>QNBT01000390.1 GCA_003644205.1 Planctomycetota bacterium
AAGACAGGATGACCGAAATTCGGTTATTTCAGACAGCGAAGGTATAAAGGTCGAAATGAAGCCGCTTGATAATATAGATATTGGCGAATCTTCGATTGCCTTACTCAAGGTCGATGTCGAAGGATACGAAAAATTCGTGTTAGAGGGGGCCGGCCGCCTTCTGGAAAATATACTTTGTATTTGTTATGAGTCCGCGGAGGATCATTTTCGCAAATTCGGGTATAGCTGTGCAGAGCTTAATGATATATTGAGAGCAAAGGGTTTCAATTTGTTCAGGTTTGCCAATGACAGGTTGCTGAGGATTGACAAATCCTATATATCCGAAAATCCGGAAAATATTATCGCTGTCAGAGATATCGATGATTTCAAAAAAAGAACGGGATATGAGTATGTCAGTTAGGGATTCTTTAAGAACGCTAGAAAGCAAAGGAATGATTTCAACAAACTTTTTTAGATTAACAGATTCAAGTAAAAAATGGTTTTTGTTTCTGGGGGCGGTGCTTGTTATTTGCTTAAGGGATTATCATTTATTAACGGATGCGCGTTTCTGGGCTGAAGAGGGAAAGCTTTATTTTGCCTATGCGTTTTCCCATAGTATCTGGGAAACTCTATTTAAGGCTCACTTGGGATATTATTCATTATTCAATAATATCTCCATGATTTTGGCTGCTAAAACAGTACCTTTGGAATATGCATCTTTAGTTGCAACGCTATGCGCATTACTGATTCAATTGATACCGATAATGATCATTATATGGGGAAAGTCATTATATTGGGATACATTACATAAAAAAACAGTTGTCATATTGTTGATTTTATTTATTTCATTCACCGACGAGGTATGGCTTAATACCATTGCCAGCCAATTTCATTTTTCTTTGATAGCTTTTTTAATACTGTGCGATGAATCAAAAGGAAGGATCGTCAGGAATATCATTTATGGATTCCTTTTATTACTCTCAGGATTAACAGGTCCCGTTTCGTGTTTCTTGACACCTTTATATATTTACAAAGCGATTAAGTTTAGGAACTGGCGGAATATTTTTTATTCTACGATAATGATAGTTTGCGCAGTAATCCAATTTTGTGTGATTTTAAAATATTTTAATAGTGATATTAAAACAGCACGTGGGAGTTGGCCAGAGCCGGCACTTTTAGGTGCCATATTATTTAACAAAAGTTTTTTGGCACTTTTTTTGGGTTATACAACTAAAGTTTCAGATTTACTAAGAAGTTTATATACTACGAATTATCTTTTATTTTGTATAGTAGGCTATTCGTTGTTTTTGTTTTTCGGCTGGTTTTTATTCAATATAGCGAAAAGATTGAAGTCAGAAGCGAGAGTTTATTTTTTGGGTAGTTTTCTGGCTTTAGCAGTGTTGTCATCATTGAGTGCGGTTGGGCATAAGACCATTCTATTAAGTATAGATAATGGCAGGCGATATTTTTATGCACCTAACATAATATTTTTAACTACATTTTTATTAATTTCCTCAGAGGTAAAAGATAGATTTTCAAAAGCTTTAGGGGTTTTGCTAGTAATAGGTATCATAACGGGGGGAATATTGTACATTCGAACAATAGAACTCAAAAAAGAGTGGCCCAGTTGGAGAAGTGAGGTTAAAAAATACAGAGAGGACAGTTTGTACAAACCAAAGATATGGCCGGATGGCTGGGAAGTTGCCCTGGAAACGAATCCTGAAAGCGTTAAAGATTAATATTGATTGCATTTTTATTAGCTGGTATTTTGATTATGGAAGAAAATAGTTCTGTATGCGTCAGCATCATAACACCATCTTTTAACCAGGGTGAATATTTAGAGGAAACAATTCAATCAGTGCTGAATCAAAGCTATAGTAACATTGAATATTTACTTATTGACGGCGGCTCTAAAGACAACAGTGTTGATATTATTAAAAAGTATGAAAATAGAATTGACTATTGGATTAGCGAACCCGATAAAGGCCAGGCTGATGCGATTAATAAAGGGCTCAAACGTGCAAATGGGGACCTTGTATGCTGGGTAAATTCAGATGATATATTATACCCTGATTACATCGCCAAACGTGTTCAGCAATTCAAGGAAAACCCAAATGCAGGTATGATTTACGGTGACATCGAGAAGGGACCCGATCCGTCAATAAGACGGCTGCGTAAAGGGAGGCAAACAAGTATCAAGCGTATGCTTAAATATGCCGAATGTCCGATTCCTCAGCAATCGGCTATGTGGAGGCATAATGTTATAGAAAAAATAGGCTATTTGGTTCCAAGTTGGCATGTTGTTTTGGATCGTGAATATTTCATACGAATAGCTGCTAACTGTTCGATAAAGTATGTACCCGGCCCAGTTGCCTTCTTCCGAACTCATGAGCGAACAAAATCCGTAGCGGAAAAGTTAAAGTGGGCAGAAGAATTGCCCAAATATTATGAGATGGTTTTCAATGAAAATATATACCACTTGTCGCCAAACCTGTTGTCATACAAGAATCGATGTTTGTCAAAAGTATATTTAAGATGTGCAAGGATTTCTGCCAAGGCCGGGAAAAAACGTGACGCTGAAGACTTTTTCACTCAATCAAAGAGGTCAAGTTTTTGTAATTATATATTAGACCGTTATTTATAACCAGAGCGATTCCATGGCGCACTATAACTTCCGTTTTCTATGACATCGAGTGTGTATTTTGCAATTTTAGTGCCGTTAAACTCGGCGTGAACACGTTCCATCCCGGCATTGGCTATTTTGATTCTCTCGTCTTCATGTTTTAGATACCAGTCAGCCAACTCAAAAA
>QNBT01000391.1 GCA_003644205.1 Planctomycetota bacterium
AAATTAACTCCCCCAAGCCCTTGCAGATAATCATGTTAGCCGGCCCATTCTTCGGTTAGGGTATAAAAGCTCACCTCCGCTGCCCTCGGAAATGTTGTTTTTTTGCATCGGCTTTGCTCCTGAGAACGCCGAGATTATATTTGAGCCGTTCTTTACAACCAAAGGCAGAGGTGCCGGGCTGGGCCTGGGGCTGGCGATATGCAAAGATATTGTTGAAAAGTACAATGGCCGAATCACCGCACGAAACGCCCCCGCCGGCGGCTGCATATTCACCGTTCATCTGCCCCTGGCGCAGCAAAATCCCCACAATGGCTAATCACCAGACCAAGTGGGACAGTCACCTATTTATATCCCTTTTTAGAAAGAAAAGCGATGCCGTGTATATATCATGGTTAGAATAGGGTGCCTGTCCCGGATTATTTATGCGTTTTTCATCTGTGCCACCAACTGTCTTGTCTGTGGCGATTGGTCTTTGTGGGCTTCATTATTAGAGAGGCTTAAATATTGTCTCTGGATTTTCAGATGTTAGACGTCCATAAAACTCCAGAGCGTATCTATCGGTCATACCCGCTATGAAGTCGCATATAAGTCTTCTCTTGTCTTCAGGTTTATCGAGAGATTTATAGATTACCCTGAAATCCTCTGGCAATAGCATGAAGCCTTCTTCTTTCTCATTATCCAGCGCCTTAAAAATAGCGTTGATGATTTCTTTACTTCTATAAGCTGCAATTCGTGTTCTTGGAGCCAGTATCTGAGTTTCATAGACAATGTTCTTCAAAATCTCTATATAAACCTGAATTTTATCTTCGATCCGTATCCTTGACAAAGCCGGCACTTGTTTATTGATTTCACCAACTTTTATGCTCCTTATCGCACGGCCCACCAATCTTGAAGAAAAGCGGGTTCGGTTATATCCATCCTCTGCTATCATATTTGATAAGTTATTGCTCGTAAAGATTGTTGCTTTGTGATAGAAGTCGAGGAGGTCATCTAACTCGTCTTTTTTTAATTTAACCGGCCAATTCTCAAACTCGACTTTAAGCTCGTCAAAAAGGTTGAACAATAAAACAGAATTTACATGCTTGCGTACATCTTTGGCAGATAAGTCTTTGCTCAGCTTATCATTTACTTTATCTCTTACTGTCTCGATTACCTCATCATCAGCACAAAACAAATCAATTGGCTTAATGAAGCCTGCCTTAAAACAATCCTCCAAGTCATATGTCGAGTAGGAGATATCATCGGCAATATCCATGATTTGACACTCTATGGTTTCGAACTTACCTGAATATGTCTTGTTTCTTAACACTTTGTCTTTTACAAACTCTACGACGGATTTTTCGCTGCCGTAATAACCTTTTATAAGTTTGTCACTTTCTGACCTTTCCCTTTGTATTTCCCGGTCATACTTGAGAACCGAAGCCAATGAACGGGCGGTTAGGTTAAGTCCTACTCTCAGGTCTTTACCGTCTTTGTCAATACCCAGAGTGGTATTATCGATAAGGTAACCTTTTTCTGTCTTTGACAAGACCCTGAGTGTTTGCGCGTTTCCTTCGAAACCGCCACAACCCTTCATTTTTTGGTCAAGAACTTTCTCTCCGAAGTGTCCAAAAGGGGGATGTCCAAGGTCGTGGGCTAATCCAGCCAACTCAATAACATCAAGATCAATTCTGTACTCTTCACCGGCCTCCTTCAACAGGTGGTTTAAGCGTATCGCAATGGATTTCGCGATTTGAGCTACTTCGAGAGAATGTGTTAGACGGTTTCTAAAAAAATCGGACTCCAGCCCGGGAAACAATTGGGTTTTGCCCTGCAGTCGGCGGAATGATCCGGAATGAATTACTTTTGCACAATCTCTTCTAAAATCGGTTCGGTATGGTTCCGGCGGAAAACGTGGGTCATCCTGCTTGATTTCTTTAATTCGGGACCTATCGCTGTCTGTGTATTCCATCCTGGGACATCTGTGGAAATTGGAAATATAACTCTAAGACTTTTTCCTGAGTATAACCTTCCCTGACCTCTCCCTAACATCGTAGGTTTTGCTATAAATATCGGAAACGTGAGCACGTTCAACTGCTTTCTTTTTGGCTGCGCTTAACACCCTATCTTTATTCTCTCTTTCTTCCATAATCTCTTCCTCTTTCTTCAAATTCTGTTTCTTTTCAAAGTGGAAAGCGACACCTCTGACATTTTTGGGCTCTCTATTATTCTTTATCCCAAAAAAACGGCCTATGTTCAATATCGGTTAAAAAAGGTGATCCTGTCCAAGACTTTATCCAAGTTTCCTTATACAAAAAACGACATAGCTTTGTCAAGCGATTTTTTTGGATTCATTTATCGTTCGAATAATACTCAAAAAGCCCCAGCCAGGCAAAAGAAAAAATACTCAATTCCCATGATATGTCGCTCCTGTCTATTCGACTGGGGCTAATATGTGTGAAACTCGATATTATGCGTTTTTCATCTGTGCCACCAACTGTCTTGTCTGTGCCGATTGGTCTTTGTGGGCCTGCTTGAAGGCCTGTGCGGAATCTGTGTGCTCACTTTTGAAGAGCTCATTGCCTTCGATAATCTCGCGGAGGGCCTTCGACTTTGCCCGTGCCTCCTTAATGAACCTTGCGGCCCTTGCGCCATAAACTCCCCCGAAAAGAGCCGCAATGCCGATGCCTAACTCCATCACACCATCAGCAACATCCCACGCATCCGGGCGCCGGAGAGCTGCTGATAGTGCGGAGCGGGCGAGCTGCTGATTCGACTCCGCTAAAACCGCCTCG
>QNBT01000392.1 GCA_003644205.1 Planctomycetota bacterium
AAAACATCAAATTAAAAGGAAAATGCGATGAAGTATGGATTGAGTATTCCCGAAAAGGGTGAGTTGGATTTAGTCTCATTAGGTGCTATGGTGCATCGGCTGGACCCCGGCATCGTCCCGTTTAGGAAAGCGGCCAATTTCAATGTTCATGTCAGCGGCGGTGAATTCAACGTTGCCGCCAATTTGTCGGATTGCTTCAATATGCGCACCGGCATCGCAACCGCCATGGTGGATCATCCAATCGGTGATTTGATTCGCCAGCGGGTGCGGGCAATGGGCGTCAAGCCGTTTTATAAGCATTTCAAACATGACGGCGTCCATGGACCAAACATGGCCACCGTATATAGTGACAGGGGCGGAGGTGTGCGGGCTCCCATAGTATTCTACAATCGCTGCAACGAAGCGGCCGCACAACTTAAACCCGGAGATTTCGACTGGAAGTCGATTTTTGCCGGAGGTGTGCGATGGTTCCACAGCGGCGGTATTTTTGCGGCACTGTCGGCGACAACATCTGAGGTGATTATCGAAGGGATGCGGGCCGCCAAACAAGCCGGTGCAATCGTATCTTTCGACCTGAACTATCGCGCCAAACTCTGGAATATTTCCGGCGGCCACAAACGTGCTGTGGAGGTGCTTGAGCGTATCGTGGAAAACGTGGACGTGCTTGTCGGCAATGAAGAAGACCTGCAATTGGGCCTGGGCATACCCGGACCGGAAGTGGCTGCAAAATCCAAGCTGGACCCGAGCGTTTTCATCGGTATGATCGACAGGGTTATCCAAAAACACCCACAAATTAAAATTTTGGCAACGACGCTGCGCGAAGTACATTCGACCAATCATCATAGCTGGAGCGCAGTGGCATGGATAGACGGCACCCCTTACACGGCACCAACGTGTGAACTTAATGTCGTTGATCGTGTGGGCGGCGGAGACGGGTATGCGGCCGGTTTCTTCTACGGCCTGCTATCGGGGCAATCGCCGGAGGACGCCGTTAAACTGGGGTGGGCGCATGGCGCTCTTTTAACAACTACACCGGGCGATACCACTATGGTTACTGTCGAACAGGTCAAGGCATTTGCCGCAGGGGGGTCGGCACGAATACAAAGATAGTCAAAATCTTAAATACTTTTTTATAAACAGGAGTAAGAAATATGTCAAAAGCGGATATCGGTTTGGTTGGTCTGGCGGTTATGGGTGAAAATCTCATTCTCAATATGGAGAGCAAAGGATTTACTGTGGCCTGTTTTAACCGCACTGTTTCGAAGGTTGACAACTTTATCAAGGGAAGGGCAAAGGATAAAAACATAATCGGCTGTCATTCACTTGAAGAACTCGTCCGGAACCTGAAGAAGCCGCGAAAGGTCATGCTGATGGTAAAGGCCGGCGCTGCGGTCGATGCCTTTATTGAAAAGATTCTGCCTCACCTTGATGACGGCGATATAATCATTGACGGGGGCAATTCGCATTTTCCGGATACTATCCGGCGAACCGAATATGTACAGAGCAAAGGCAAGCTCTATATCGGAACCGGGGTCTCCGGCGGCGAGGAAGGCGCATTGCGCGGACCGTCGATAATGCCCGGCGGCTCACCGAAAGCCTGGGAACATGTAAAGCCCATTTTCCAGAAAATAGCTGCGCATACCGCCGATGGGCAGCCCTGTTGCGAGTGGGTAGGTGAAAACGGCGCGGGCCATTTTGTCAAAATGGTGCACAACGGGATCGAGTACGGTGATATGCAGATGATTTGTGAAACGTATCAAATGATGAAAAAAGGCCTTGGAATGACCAACGAGGAAATGTACGAAGTCTTTAAGGAGTGGAATGATGCGGAACTTGATTCATATCTTATTGAAATCACGCGCGACATCCTCGGCCATAAAGACGAAGAAGGAAATAGCACCGTAGATTTAATTCTCGATACAGCAGGCCAAAAAGGTACGGGTAAATGGGCGGCAATCGCAGCTCTCGACCTTGGTCAGCCTTTAACATTAATCGGTGAAGCGGTCTTTGCCCGGTGCCTTTCAGCACTTAAAGAAGAACGCGTGGAGGCATCAAAAATCCTAAGCGGCCCAAACAAAACTTTCGAAGGTGATAAAGAGCAAATGATTAACGACCTTCGAAAAGCTCTTTATGCCAGCAAGATTGTTTCTTACGCACAGGGCTATCAGCTCATGCGTGCCGCCGCCGGTCAATACAATTGGAATTTGAACAACGGAGGCATAGCTCTTATGTGGCGGGGCGGCTGTATCATACGCTCGGTCTTTTTGGGCAAAATAAAGGAAGCATTTGACAAAAATCCCAACCTTGTCAATCTGCTGCTGGACCCGTTTTTCAAAAATGCACTCGAAAAGGCTCAGACCTCCTGGCGAAGGGTAGTTGCCGAAGCTGTCCGGATGGGTATTCCTATGCCGGCAATATCAGCGGCTTTGGCGTATTACGATGGCTATCGAAGTGTTCGATTGCCGGCCAATCTTCTACAGGCCCAGAGGGATTACTTTGGTGCGCATACTTATGAAAGGATTGATAAGCCGCGCGGCGAATTCTTCCATACCAACTGGACCGGCCGAGGGGGACAGACCGCTGCGTCAACATATACGGTTTGATAATGTCAACATGGAGATGAAGAATATGAGCACTAAATTTATATCAGAGGACTTTTTGCTGCAGACAGAAACTGCCGGAATCCTTTATCACAAATTTGCCGCCAGGATGCCAATCTGCGATTATCACTGTCATTTGCCTGTCGAAAGAATCGCAACAG
>QNBT01000393.1 GCA_003644205.1 Planctomycetota bacterium
TAACTGCGAAACCCAGCACCTTGCCTGCTGTCATAACCGCCAACACCAAAGACACCGCAAAAAGCGCCTTGGAAATGTACTCTTGCCGATTTTTAATACCACCCAACTTCATAACCAACCTCTGTGAAAATTGTCATTTAACAAACGTCGATACGGTCAGTACTATGTCCATCTGCTCGCGTTTCTTGGTATCACATTTGAGCTGCAACTCCTCAACGCCGACCAGATACGGGTTCTCGCCCAATCCGGCCAACAAATCCAATACCTGTGCAAACTTACCTTTGCCTCGGCACTGCAACCGTAAACTCTTATACCCACCTGCCTGTTTCGACCTTGCCGACTGCAGAAACTGCAGACTCGTTACATTGATACCGGCCTTTTTCAACTGCTCGTTAAACTTGCCCCGAAACAACGGCCCCTGCACACTCTCGGTCTTCGGCATTTCAAGCTTCGGCACAACAGAGACTAAACTCGCCTGCTTCGCGGCCGGACCGCTGCCGGCAGGCGCTATGCTGTCAAGTCTGGCCCATTCCGTCTTAAGGGCCGACCTTGTCAAAAGCCAGTCATCAATCCACGGGTCTATAACAAAAGCATAAACCAGAATCAGCACGATGCCAACACTGCCTAATTTCAGCGTCCTCTTGTCTCGTTCACTTAGTTTCGCCAATACAGCTCCCTACTTCTTTCTCGTAAAATTCTTATAATGAAAAGTCATCTTGAAGCCGACCTTACTTTTCTTTTTGTCAACTGCCGAGCTTTGAATCCTGACTTCCTTGATACCGCTCTGCTCACTGAGCTTCTTTTGAAATTCATACAACTTCTCGTAACTCTTGCAGCTTCCGCCTATCGTAACCGCCTGGCGCTTCTTAAACGTAATCGCATCGAGTATCATCCCGTCAGGGCCGCTTTCGCTAATCTTGCCCAATAAATCCAGCATGTCAGGTCTCTGGGCCGCAATGGTCTTGCGCATCTGCTGCCGAGCTATCAGTGCTGCTGCGTTTGTTGCACCGCCATTGCCCGACTCCGAGTATATATATTTTCTGAGCTGCGCAAGGCTTGCCTTATCGACAGCGTAAGAAACCAGCACAAACAAGACCACCATCGCTGCGGTAATGACACATGGACGTTTTAATGAACCTGCCGCCCGGCTCGCCCGGCCCGTTCCTGTTGCCGAATACAAATCTTCAAACAGATTCAGTTCATCTGATTCCGGGTCCAGGGCTAACATCGCCGCACCGATAGGCCCAATATATTCGATGACATCCTTAGGGCTTATTTCTTCGGACGACTTCATCGCTCCCGGCCTCGGCGCCGCTGCACTTGCGCTTATGCCCGACTCCTTGAGGTGCGAAATCAGCCTCTTGTGCGTCCCCACGTCCTCCGGCAAAACAACTATTTTGGCATCCTCCTCGGCGCTCAGCCCGAAAAGTTCAAGAGCGTTTCGCAGGTCATGCACAAAAAGCTCAGCCGTGTTGCGCCAATCCGATTGTCTTGACAAGTTCTCCTGACCAACATCCAAAGTTACGGCGCAACTCAATCGCCCGTTCTCGGCAAGAACAACTCCCGTGCCCGACTCGGCAATATCTATAAGTACCGTCTTCTCGTATGTGCCGCCAAAAAGCTCCAGCCACGCCTTGACCATCCCCTCGTAATCCAGCAAAATCTTCGACGCCCCAAAACGCCGGGCCGCACCGGCATAGGCCCTCAAACCCTCTGTCTTTCCGGCTGCCATTGTAACGCCACGCTTGCCGCCGGCCGCCTTATCCGCGCGCCAGCATACCTGCATCTCGCCCGCCGGCAGTGGAAGTAATGCCTCTGCCTGCATCTTCACAACAGAGCCAACCTGGCCGTCTCTGACCGGTGGTATCTCTATCCGGTAGAAAGCCACGCCTCTTGACTCGGCAACGATTATTACCACCTCATTTGCCTGGATAGCTTGTTCCGATTGGGCCGAATTTACCGACTCCCGCAGAAACGATTCGATGCCGGTTGCATCTTCTTCGCCAAAGCTCCGCTTCCAAATTAGCTCGTAACCGCTCGCCCTTCTTCGCACCTTAACAGCCTTGAATGGACCCCGGCCCTTACGACCTGTCGATATCGCAATCGCACTACTCATATCACCTGTCGTACCAATCGCGTTATTCAATAGTCTGCTCCTGCCCGCCAATAAAGTATTTGCGCCGGCGACTTATCCCGGTCCACCACCGCTTCGACCTTGCCCAACGCCCCCGTCGCGTGTGCCTGGGCCGAACTGTGTATCGTAAAAACACTCGAACGTGTCGTCAACCGGTCGATGAAATTCTTGGCTACGTTTTTCTTCGCAAAGCTCTTGACCTGCCCTAAGTCACCGATGTCCGCCATCCCGTCAGTCAATCCACTTCTATAAGCTATTACATCGGCCGCAACCTGTTCATTCCCCTCGAATAAGGCCAAAAGAACCGCCGCAGGCGCCGTATTAACGTTCACCTTGCCCGGTATCAGTTTCTCGTCCGTTACCGTTATCTTGTCGGCTATCCGGAAAAAAGTCTCCATGTCCAGAGGCTCCGCCTGGTCTGAATCCCGGCTGTTACCTTTCTTCTTAGGCGTTGCCGGACTGTTTTTGCTGATTAGCTCACCTATCCCCTTGAAACCCTTTTTACGATTATCAACTATCCACTTGGCGTAAGAGGCGCTGATGCCGAGGGCCCTCCTGAGCCTTTTTTCGGTTGCCTTATTAACGTTTATCCTGCTGTTACCCTCGGCGTCCGTGTTCTTCTCGTA
>QNBT01000394.1 GCA_003644205.1 Planctomycetota bacterium
CATCTTGTTTTTGCCCACGAGCCAGCCCTTGGCCTCGTAGAAATCCACAAACCGCCGACCGTCCAACTGAAACCCTATGCTCTCGGCATATTCAGAAACAGCCTGAGCCGAAGGCTTTTGAAATTTAGAGAGAGCCCTCTCTTTATTTGTTTCAATGTTTAAATGTTTATAATGCTTGTTTATAGTGTCGGTAGATTGTGGCGCTCGTGTAGTTTCCGTTGTGGCATTCGTTGTCCGTTTGTAGTTTTTCTGGCCCTGGTATCTATCGTAGTTACAGATAGTTACGATAAATCCGCGTGTGGTTTTCTGTGTGGCAACCATTGTGGCTTTCCTTAACCACTTCATAGCATTTTCGCACTGGTACTTAGTGGGCTTCATCTTTCTGTAGCCTACCATCCAGGACACACCCTCCTGGATTTGGTTGTATGAAGTGAAGCACTGTCCCCTCTTGATAACTCGGTTAAAGCACCGCCGGTCAGAATGATTAGCATGGCGCAACAGCCACAGGAACATTATCTGTACAAGAGGAGGGGCTTGTGCAATAGCGCTCTGGTCATATTGACGTGCAATCAGGACATATCCGCCTTGTATCTTCATGTCTTGGCCTCCTCTTGCTTATACTCTAAATACACTTTTGCAATTTCTGTAATTGCCCTTGCGCGTCTTTGAGCGGCTGTTTCTTTACCCTCCGCAGGTATAGATGCTATGGCCTTATCAACCGTTTGCTTTTGGTCGTCCGTCAGGAAAAAGACTAACGGATTCAAAAAGGCCTTGTGCTCAGTCGCTCTCGGCACCAGGGGTCTGTGTAAATCCTTCAATCGCTCAATCGCTCGTTTCGTATCCGGCAGATTTTTCGCAAGGTCTTTAGCGCTGAACCGCCTGCTTAATGCCTTGATAAGCTCGGCCTTTTTGGCAAGCACATCGGCCCCTGCGAGCCGATTCAGCGTCGCAAGGAGTATCAAAGTCTCGCTGTCGTCAACCTGCCAAACGATACAATCACACGTCTCGCGTCCGAGTTTCTTCAAGGCTTTGACGCGGTGTTCGCCGTTGATTATCTCATAGCAGCCGTTATGCTTCGGATGAGGCCGAACAATAACAGGCTCATAATTTCCCGTCCGCTTGATGTGGCCTGCGAGCTTCCTGAAAGTGCTATTGCTCATCCGATTCGGATTGGCCGGATGTGCGATGAGCTTGTTAATCTCTACCGATTCAATTTGCTTTGTTTGCAACATATCCTTCCTTTCTGTTTTCTATCCGCCGGCTTGCGCCGGTGGGCTTCTGTTTTCTGTCTTTTCGATTATGGGACTACTCAAAACCTCTGAGACGCCGCATACCGGCATTTTCCGCACATATCGGGACTGTTCGTTCTTAAGGAGCATTAAGGCCTAAGCTCACCGTAGAATCTGACGATAGACGTTGTAGGGCGATTCATCACACCCTACCTTAGCTATTAGGGCAGACAAAAATGGGAATAAAATACATAAGAGAACCTGAAGAGTTCGAGAAACCGACACATCCTGTCCCTGTCGAGCAAAGTTGCGGTGCGATGATGAGGAGGCGCTGCATATTCACCGCGAAAAGCATCCTGGCACTTGCCATTCTCTACTGGCTGATTTATCTTGTCCCCGTTTACGGCGAGACCCTCGAAGTCAGTGTTTCCATAGTATGGTTCGGTGCCGCCATTTTACTCACGCTGGATAAGGTTTATGCCGTACTGATTGTAACGGCTGTGTCGGGGTCCAATTTCGTTCATGACCTGTTAGTGGAGCTGCCTAAGTTTGGAACAAGGGCCGCCGACCTCGCCTCCACAAATAATATAACACAATCAACCGCTTCAACCACGCTCATCATACTGCTCTCATTAGAGGCCGTCTTTTTGTTGTGTTTCCTCTACTACGCAATATATATCCTCCCACCAAGGCGCCGATTCAACTTCTGACATTTATCCGGATTGAACCAGATATAATAGACGGGTCGGGCTGTTAATCTGCTCAGCACATACCTCGTTCGCTCAATGCCCGGGGCCATCTGTCTGCGTTTGCCGTAGGTCTGCAGAAAGTCTCTGATTTGCCGTTCTGCAAACTCGGCCTCGGCTCCGCTCAGGCCGTCCAGCTTGTCCTGCACCGCCTTTGAGTCAATGAACTCGCAGTCCTTTATCCCTATTATTGACAGCGCCTCGACAAGCCGGAAGGAGCGCTCCGCTCCTTTTGCCTCGTAGCGTTTCATCCCCGCTCTTTCAAAGAAGGGGTGAACTGCGCCCATCACCGCCATCGCCTCGATAATGGGCACATCAAGTTTGCCCATCGTCTCGGCAACGAGCCGGCGCCCAAGACCTAAACCGCGATATCGCGGCTCTATAACGACCCTCGCTATGCGGCGGATGTGTTTATTTACCATTTGAAGCTGCAGACGCCTGTCGCCGAAGCCGCAAAACAGCCCACCGGTCGCTATGTTACGAAGCTCAACGTGCGCGGCAGGCATCGTATAGACAATAACACCGACAACGGGCACAAACCTGGCGCGAACAGGATGGGTATCCCTCATAGCATAAATCGCGACATGCGCTCCGAGCGCCTCGGTGCGATAGTGAAACCTGCTCAGGTAGTCATATTCGTCGGGACCTGCACGAACAATCTCAAGATACCTCGTAACTGTGCATTCACCTTCGTTCATATATCACCGCAAGCCGGACTTCTGTCCACCGGCTCTCGCCGCGTCTGCGCCGCGTCGCAGCGGGTGCGCCGGTGG
>QNBT01000395.1 GCA_003644205.1 Planctomycetota bacterium
AAAATAATATACGTCGTCAATTACCACCGACTCGACCCACTTCCATGTCGGGGTTTTCCAAACTTCGTTGTAATCCCGAAGATATTTAGCTGGTATGTTGACTGATTCAGCCAACCGCACTACTCGGAGGTCATGATTGCCAAGGGTAACGACTGCTTTTGGGAAATCTCTGTACCAAAGCCGCATCTTTTGCTTGGTTAACAAGTACTCATCATCTGGCCCCGGACACATTGGATTGGCCGCATGAAAACTAATCGCATGATGGTCACAAATATCGCCGATTATCACGGTTCTGTTTGTTTTAAACTTCGCCCGCAAATCTTTGCAGAATGCGCGATAGCCCGGATGCGCGACCGGCTCGTGAATATCGCCGCAAACCAATACCCTCATAACTCCCCCAAACTATTCCGCATCACTTCTAATGTCCTGCCAGCCCAACCGCGCAGCTCGTTCCAAGGTCGCGGGACCAATATTCCCCTTCCCCCGGCTTCTACAAATTTGGCAATATTCTCATCCTTGTCATCAATCAAAACGGCATTATCAGAAGCAAAGATTCCTTTGAATGCGGGCGTCACAATGAGCCGATCTACAAGATGCGGAATATGTCGCTCGACCCACAATCTCTTGCCAGTCCATGATTGGGGATTGTGCATCGGGCAGGTCAATAAAAACAGGTCGTCGCTGACGTCAAGCTCCTCATCTATCTTTCGTAGGATTTCACGCCCATCGCACATCCAGTCTAAATTCGCCCAAAAGTCAACTGTGCAGGCGCGGTTAATGTCGCAAGAATGTACTTTTGGCGACCAATGCTCGAAAAAATTCCACTTTATAGGCGCAGAATTGTAGCTATATTCCTTCCCAAATGCACGATGAATGCCACCGACAAAATCAACCAGCACGCCATCAAGGTCGAGAAAAATTTTCATGTGCCCCATGTTATTGCTCCAACAAGAAAACCAGTCAAAAGTCCAATGCCCCAAGCAAGGATAAAAGCCGCGAATAATTCAGCTTTATTCATGTGCCCCTCCCGAATATAAGTAATTGAACGATTCCCAGAAGAATCGACGCGACCGCAGTCTTATAATTCCGGGCTGTGAGGTCGCAGAATCCAAGGCCAAAAAATGACCCAACCATTAACCAGAAGAAGACTAAGCGCATTTAATAACCGCCTGATACTGGCTCGGTTCGATTTGAATCGTCCCCGATCTTTGCAACTTCTTTGTCCAGGATTTCATGCAGCATCCCTATCGTGTTGAACAGCACACCGTAAAGACTGTCCTTCAACGACACTTCCCCTCGATTGTCAAAGGCCTTATAGCCGTGGCATATCAACCAAACCGCTCGTTCGTGTCGGTCCAGGCTTTCCAAGTAAACTTCCTGTGGAATACCGTTCTTCCAGTTGTCAAACTCTCGCATTGAGCCGTCGGGCAATTTGCGGTGCTTATCGAGATACTCCAAATAGCCTCGATCTACTATCGGCGACAAACCTTTGATGTAATTCAGCTTGCCCTCAGCTGTGTCGCGGATAGCCCCCGTATTGAAATTGCGGAGCTCTAGCTCCGTTGGTACGGCCTCTACCGTAACCGTCCATTTGGGGGTCTCAGCAGATTCGAGGTCTGCCTCCGCAAAATAATATACTGCTTGTAGATTGTCAAAGCGAACTCGACAGGGCAAATCGCCATCAACATACCCATCAATTATCCCTTCTGGCCCTACAACATCTCCAATATCTACGCGAATACCTATATCACGCAAACGTTTAACATCAGCCACGACTCGCACTTTCTCGCCATCTTCAAATTTTCTCTTATCCATTGCGCCAACACCTATATCACACAAACGTTTAACATCAGCCATAACTTGCACTTTCTCGCCATCTTCAAACTTTCTCTTATCCATCAATCTTCCTCCCAGAACGGGTTATCTTCCCCTCTTTTACCAGCTGTTTGTATCGTTTTTCAAACTGAGCAAAAGTCATGCCCCCGTATGCATACTTCCACCGTAGTCGTTCTTCCTCGATGCTAATTTGTCTTGGTCTGCGTATGTCGCCCTTACCAGCTTGCCCATTCATCTTTTTTCTCCCAAATCAAAAGAAGAAAATATAAATTGCTGGAAGGGCAAAAAGCAACCCCAAAACTATCACAAGTATTCGATAATCTCGCTCAGTCATTACGCTATACTCCAATATAAATCGACGGCCCCTCTATACCCTGGACCAGTAGTCCCGCACTCCGCGCAATCACCGTCGATTAAAACTTCGCACTCTCAATTATGGAATCAACCCCTTACGTCGAGCAGATTCACGTTTTGGCACCAAATACCTTGTCTTCTTGTTTTTGTCTCTTGGGGTAAGTCTAATAACGCCGCAGCCACGACACCAGTCAATCTGCTGCCCGCTCATAATCCCGCTGTCTAACACCTTCCATTCTGGTTCACATTTTGACATGTCTTCCTCTTCCACCTATAATCAAAACTTCCGCACGATTTTGCTCTCGTCTATTTCATCCAGACTGAGCATGATCTTACCATTTTTCGCCCCCCATTGGCTTCTGTGCTTCGTCCAATGAACAGGCACTCTTTCACCAAATTCAAAAAGATAGGGCCAAACGGACTTTATCCGAGCAAAATGTCCCGATACTGTACTTTGGGTTATGCTCAACTGCTTGCCAATTTCTTTTTGCGACAGGCAATCACCGTCTGCCCAATTGATGTAGCACACAAGGGCCTTTTTGGTTATGCC
>QNBT01000396.1 GCA_003644205.1 Planctomycetota bacterium
ATTGATATGAACTCGTCTGAGGTTAGTTCTTCGGCGCGGTGGTGCGGCTCGACAAAGGCCCTTGCGAATACGCCGTGCCAGTCATGGATGGTGCCGAGCCGGCCTTCGGCGAACTTCACGCAGGCCTGCAGCATCTTTCTTCTATGGCCCATGAACAGATTCACAACTTCCCTAAACAGCCCGGTATCATGAATCCGACCGGCTTTGCCCTCTTGCCTGCGGAACCTTACCATCACCGATTCGACCTCCGGACGGGGCCAGAACACGCTTGGTTTGAGCTTGCGCATAACCTGCGATTCGCCCATCGCCGCCATTAGCACACTAAGCACACCGTAGTTTCCGCTGCCGGGCGCAGCTACCATTTTTTCGCCGACCTCTTTCTGTACTGTTACACACATAGAATCAACAACCAACTCGCCGATAATCAGGTTCATCATTACCGGTGCCGCAACGTTATACGGCAGATTCGCCACAAGTCTGCACCTGCCGTCGAGCAGGGCACGAGCTTTTTCAATCGCCGTGGTCACTTCATGGCTGATAGTACTTTTGTTCTCTAAGATATCGGTATTGATAATCGTAACATTGGGCGCCGATTTAAGCTGCTCGCCGGCGATAGCTGCAAGCTTCTTATCGTATTCGACCGCAATAACGACGCCTGCCGTCTCAGCCAATCCCTCTGTGAAGGAGCCTGTCCCACAGCCTACTTCAAGGATAACATCATCATTATTAATATGTGCAGCCCCAATAAGCAGGCGCATCAGGTTCAGGTCTATCAGGAAATTCTGCCCCAATCGTTTATTAGGCTTTATACCTGCCGTCGCGAGCAGGCGCTCAATGTGCCGTTTGGTCTGCATTGTGACTTTTCACTTTTGCCATTTTTGAGCGTCTTGTCTTGGCCATCTCGACAGCCAGGCGTATCGCCGCCTTCATACTCGCCGGGTTTGCCACACTCTTGCCTGCTATATCGAAGGCCGTGCCGTGACACGGGGAGGTGCGGATAATCGGGAGCCCGATGGTAACGTTGACGGCCTCGTTAAAGGCCAGAAGTTTGACCGGTATCAGTCCCTGGTCGTGATACATCGCCACCACTCCGTCGAACGCACCGTCCGCAGCCCGCACAAAAAGCGTATCGGCGGGATACGGTCCACAGCAGTTTATCCCCACCTCCTGGGCCATCAATATAGCCGGGCTTATTATCCGTATCTCCTCGTCACCAAACTGCCCGTTTTCGCCGGCGTGCGGATTCAGGGCGGCAACGCCTATCTTGGGATTTTTAATGTCGAAATAATCCTTAAGCGCCGTATTAAGCAAATCTATCGGCTCAAAGACACGACCAATAGTAAATGTGTTTCTAACGTCGAACAGCCCCTGGTGAATTGTCGCAAGCGCCATCTTCAAAGGCCCCGCCACGAACATCATAACCTTCCGCGGCGACTTGCACTGCTCGGCCAGCATTTCTGTATGTCCGGGCCACTTACATCCCGCCAGTTTCCAACTGCTTTTGCTGATTGGCGCGGTAACGACCGCGTCGATGATTTCATCACGCGCCGCATCAATCGCATCGAGGCAGAACCGTATCGATGCCTCACCCGCAATTTTATTGGGGCCGTGCACCCACGCCGCGACAGGGTATTCGTCGTAGTCGGCCACAACAACCTTGCGGGGGTAGTTGCTGCTGATTTTCTCGTGCTGGTGCCGGAGCCAGTAAGGCTCTATCTCGGCAGCGTCAGCGGCGTATTCCAATTGTTCTTCGGCGCCGAATATGATGAACTTGGCCTGTCTGCGGATAAGCGGGTCAGCTAAGGCCTTAACAACAATCTCCGGGCCGATACCGCCCGGATCGCCCATCGTTATGCCGATAGCAAGTTCATCAGACACAAAATTGTTATTGCCGTTCTTGTCCATCAATCACAAAACAAATCTTAAACTAAACATATCTCTTCTACGAACTACCAACTCTAAAATCCTAACTCTTTCAATCTCTGGACTGAAAGCGTCTCTTTAGCCGGTAGCATCCTGGCAAGCTGCTTTTTCACCGTCTTGGTGATTATGTCCGTCTCAATATTAACTACGTCTCCAACTTTAACCTGTCCTAATGTAGTTTCTTTTAGTGTCGTCGGTATCAGGCTGACGCTAAAGCCGGCCTCGTCCATGCTTGCCACGGTCAGGCTGACACCATCAACGCAAACAGAGCCTTTGGGCACCATCTCGTCAAGCAAATCCGCAGCAGTTGCAAATGTCATCTCGGCGAAATCGCCTTTTATTTCGATAGACCTGACGCTTGCAATTCCGTCCACATGGCCGAGAACAAAATGTCCACCGAACCGGCCGTCAGCCGAGACGGAACGCTCGATATTAACCTTTGAACCCGCCCGGATTCTATCCATCGCCGAGACTGCTGACGTCTCGGCGCTGACGTCAAATTCAGCCACACGCCCGCTCACCAAACGTGAAACCGTCAGGCAAACACCGTTGACAGCTATGCTCTGGCCGACCTTGACCCCATCAGCCGACTTGCCGAGGTCAACCGAAAGCGCCATGCCACCCGCGCCGCCGCGGACAGTCTTAACTAAACCAGTTGTCTCTACAATACCGGTGAACATATACTAAATCTCACAAACACCGCTGCAAAAACCCATCTTCTACCACAAAACTAAATATACAATATAAAATTTACAATCTACAATTCCAAAAAGCTGTCTAACCATATAACTATCATACAGTTATAACGAGTAA
>QNBT01000397.1 GCA_003644205.1 Planctomycetota bacterium
GCCGACGTTCCCGATGATTGCGAGGTAATCAGGGGAGTGTATGCCGCCTGGCAGATCATGCCGGCGTAAATGATATCGTTGTTGCAGCACTCGTTTCGTCGGGGACAAGAGCACAGTCTCCATTGCTCTTATTTTGCTATAAGGTTTGAAGCTCAATCCACTTGCCGTTTAATAAGCTGGACGGGGAGAAACCGGGGGTTCAAATAGAGAAAACGCGTGGGCAACCACCGCCCGATTCGCCGGGCTCTTGCGAAAGTTTTTACAAATCTGGTTTTTTGTATAAATCCGCAAGAAAGCTACCTCAGAAAAGAGAAATCTTGATAGTCAAGTTGAGTTTGGTAAAATTATTAGCATCGAAAGGATAGAATAATGTTTTGCGAGCGCTTAAATGGGAAATGTCGGTTAAAATAAAGGGGCTTATGTGAAAAAAACAACTATCATTTCTATTATTATGTTCGCCTTGATCCTGTTACTTTTGGATGCATGCGCATCTGACAAGAGCAATGTTGTGGAAAAACCTGACATTCCGGCTGAAAAGAATATATGTTTTGCACTCTACACGGTTAATAATAATATCATGAAAATGTCAGCCCAATTCTACCCGAGGCATGAAGGGCAGAGCACCAAAGTTCGACTGGATATCAAAAAAAACGGCAAATGGAAAAAGATCGCTGCATCCCGAATCGATCCTGTTGCGTGGAATGCTGTTTTTAAGGTTCGGAGTTGGGACTCATCTAAGGATTATAAGTATCGGATCTTATATGATAACGATCCGCCTTATTCTGGCATAATACGGCACGATCCGGTTGAAAAAGATGTAATCGTTGCGGCAGCGTTTACCGGAAACTCTCCGGGTCCTGGGGGCGGTAAAGTATCCAAGCAGGATGTTGTTGAATATATAAACAAGATCGACCCGGATGTTTTGCTGTTTACTGGCGACCAGGTCTATGATCACAATAGGCATACCGAGCATTGGCTTGAGTTTGGTGAGACGTTCGGCGAGATGATAAAGACCCGACCGGTTATCTGCCTGCCGGATGATCATGATGTAGGCCACGGCAACCTGTGGGGAGCAAACGGCGTAGCTTGCAAAAAAGATTGGGACGGGGGATATCTGAAGCCGGCCAGCTATGTGAATATGGTGCAGCGTCAACAGACCAGCCACATGCCGGATCCTTTCGACGCAACTCCTGTCGAACGGGGGATAACTGTTTATTACACTTCAGTGAATGTAGGCGGGATAGACTTTGCGATCATCGAAGACCGTAAATTCAAGTCTGGGTGTAACGGGGTTGCGCCCAAAGGGTTTGGTCCGAGACCGGACCATATCGATAAGCCCGGTTACGATCCAAAAACTTTTGACCTTCCGGATAAAAAGCTGCTTGGCGACAGGCAGCTTGAGTTCCTTGATCAATGGGGACAAGACTGGAAGGGAACAGTGATCAAGTGTGTGGTGTCCCAGACAGTGTTCAGTATGACCTCGAATTATCATTCTAAAAACAAGATATTTTACTATGCCGATTTCGATTCTAACGGTTGGCCCCAGACAGGCAGAAATAAGGCTATCGAAGCGATGCGGAAATGTTATGCGTTCCATATCTGCGGCGACCAGCATCTTTCAACGATAGTTCATTACGGCGTTGATGACTGGAGGGATTCGAACTATTCTTTCTGTGTTCCGTCGATCGCCAACCTGTACCCGCGTTGGTGGGCTCCAAAAGAAAAGGCTGTTAAAGCTATTAACGATGGTCGAGAACATACCGGCGATTATTATGATGGTTTCGGCAATAAGATTACTGTCCTTGCCCATACCAATCCTGTTAAAACGGGCAGGCAGCCTGCAGAACTGCATGACCGGATGCCGGGTTTTGGCATTGTAAGTTTTGACAAAACTACCCGCGATATAAAGCTGGAATGTTGGCCTCGAAAGATCGACCCGACCGATCCTGCAAACGCAAAACATCAGTACACAGGCTGGCCAAGAACCATAAATCAGATCGATAACTATAACAGAAAAGCAGCCGGGTATCTGCCGACGCTGTCTTTTAACAAACCCGATCCTATCGTACAGGTTATCGATGAATCGAATAATGAAGTCGTCTACACCCTGCGAATAAAAGGGAATATTTTTACCCCGAAGGTTTTCAAAAAGGGTCTCTACACTGTCAAAGCAGGAAGCAATAAGCTCAATAAGAAAATTAAAGGGCTAACCGCCATGGAATCTCAGAATTATGAAACCATTAACGTGAAGTTGTGATGTTGATCAAGGCTTGAGTTTTCAAACAACTTTGACATTCTATTAGAGAAGAGGTTTAGCGGTGCAGTTGAACTAAGGCATACTATGTTATATGGAAAATTCCAACTTAAGGCACTTAAAATAAAGGGACTTATATGAAAAAAGCACTGGTTATATTGGCAAGCGTGATTGTGACCTGCTCCCCAAAACCTGCACCAGTTAAAGTGAGAGTATAATCGACTTTTATTGTATACTATTATAGGTATCAGAAAGGAGATTGTACAGATGAAAAAGCGTTTCAGTGGACCACAGATCGTGGCAAAATTAAGGGAGGCAGATATCCTGCTCGGCCAGGGCAAGACTGTTTCCGGTGATTGCGAGGTAATCAGGGGAGTGTATGCCGCCTGGCAGATCATGCCGGCGTAAATGATATCGTTGTTGCAGCACTCGTTTCGTCGGGGACAAGAGCACAGTCTCCATCGCTCTTATTTTGA
>QNBT01000398.1 GCA_003644205.1 Planctomycetota bacterium
ACTTCAGGCCATGTCTGCTCCCCTACCCGGGCAGGTCTTATGCTTGGACGTTACCAGCAACGCGTTGGCGTATATAGTGCCGGTGACGGCGGTCGTGGTTTTGACCCTAAGTTACCGATCTTCCCTTCGTTTCTCCCTGAGCAATACTATTCTATCGCCATTGGCAAGTGGCATCTTGGTCTCGATGAAGATTATCCTGAACTCAAGTGGCATGCAATGAGTCGCGGTTTCGATGAGTTTTACGGGTTCATGGGACGTGGCGCACACAGCTACTTTGATCTGCGCAGCGACTCCAAAGGCAAGTTTAAACATCCTATCTATCGTAATAAAAAACGGATCAACGACGAAGGTTATTTGACAAATCGCCTGTCCCAGGAGGCTGTCGAATTTATTGACCGCAATAAGAAACGGCCGTTCTTCCTTTATCTTGCTTACAATGCCGTTCATGCACCCGCAGAGGCTCCGCAAAAAGATATCGATTTCTATCAAAAGAAGTTTCCCAATATCACTAAGAAACGTGCCATTCTCATGGCGATGCTCAAGCACCTTGACGATGGCGTCGGCGATGTGGTTGCAAAGTTGAAAAAGGAAGGTCTGTTCGATAATACCCTGCTGTTTTTCCTTACCGACAATGGCGGCGCTAAAGCAATGGAGGCAAATAATGCCCCGCTGCGCGGATTCAAAGGGAGCCTTTATGAAGGAGGTATCCGCACACCGTTTATTATCAGTTGGCCCGATAAATTTAAAGGCAATAGAACCATTGATACCCCGGTCATCTCAATTGATATTTTACCAACGGTGTTAGATGCCATCGGTGTTAAAGCACCGGCACAACCTGAATTCGACGGCAAGAGCATTTTACCGTTGCTTTGCGGCAAAAGTGATAAACATCATGATACTCTCTACTGGAGCAAAGGTAAAGAAGGCGAATGGTGCGTCCGGCGAGGTAATTGGAAATTGCACTTCTTAAAGGGCAAGAAGGAACTCGTTGATCTTGGTAAGGACCCGTCGGAACTTACGGACGTTGCAAGTAAGAATCCAGAGGTTGTAAAGCAGCTCAATAGTGCTTTTGACAACTGGATCGCCGAAATGGCAGAACCGATTACCGGCGGCAGTAAGTTATGGTCCGCTGCGTCTGATACTTCAAAGAAAACTCGGAAAGCGAAGACAAAAGAAGAACGCAGGAAGAATAGAAAAAGTCGTAAAAACGAACCATAGAGAACATAACGTATTGTGAGAATATTATGAACAGACGCGATTTTTTAAAAGCAGCAGCTATGTCCATAGCGGTTACTGGCTTATCCGGATGCTCGGAAGGAGCGCAGAGTTTTGCCGGCAAAGGTGATAAGCCTAACATCATTTTTTACCTTACCGACGATCAGGATAAGGTTTCTATCGGAGCGTATGGCAGCGATGCCTATAGTCCGAATCTGGACAGGATGGCAAAGGAAGGGATGATTTTTCATCGGGCATTTGTCGGCAGTACGGTGTGTACTCCGTCACGTTATTCGTTCCTGACGGGGCGTTACGCAGGGCGATCTTATAGTAAGCGATATCTCGGCGAGTGTCCTGCGGGGATGCAGGGGTTTGTATCCTTTAATATGACTCTCGAAGAAGATAAGATGAATGTTGGCAATGTGCTGAGTCAAAACGGTTACGCGACCGGCTATGTGGGGAAATTTCATGTTGGTGAGGATATCAAGCAGCAAGATGATTTCAATGAACACGGTCTGAAATATGTCAACCGCAAGGCGGGAGTTAACAAGGAGTCGAGCGATGCCTTTAAGCACAATGAGCTACGGTATCGAGAGTACCTGAAGAAGTGCGGTTTTTCCTGGGCTAAAAATATTTACTGGGGCAATATGAACGCTCCGTTTAACCATCACAATGTGGAGTGGACTACAGCGGCGGCGCTGGAATTCATCGAGGAAAACAGAAAGGGGCCGTTTTATTTGCATTTGTGCACGACACTTCTTCACGGCCCGGCTGCTTCCTGGCGCAAATCCATGGACCATCCAAAAATTTCCGGTGAGGGGCTTCTGGATGAATTGCCTGATGTTATGACAGATCGCGGGCAACTGCTCGACACGCTGAAAAAGAAAGGTCTCGATCCTTCTGCCGGTCATGCCGGGTATAGCTGGGTGGATGATAGTGTCGGGGCAATCCTGAAGAAACTCGATGAACTTGGAATCGCCGAGAATACGCTGCTCATTTTTGCCGGCGATCATGGGTCTAAGATGAAGGGTTCGTTGTTTCATAAAGACGGCGTAAATATCCCGTGCATAATGCGTTGGCCTCGCGGTATCAAGGCAGGGACCGAGTGTCATGAGTTGATACAGAACATCGATATGGTGCCGACGTATTTTGACCTTGCTAATGTGCAGGTTCCGAAGAAATACAAAATGGACGGCCGGAGTTTAGTTCCGTTATTCAAAGGTAAAAAACCCGTACGATGGCGTGAAAACCTTTATTTTGAAATGGGCAATGCCCGAGCGGTCTGTTCGAAGGAGTGGAAATATATCGCTGTGCGTTATCCTCGGAAACAAATCGATGCTATCAAGCGAAGTTCGCCCGAACAATTGCCGAAAAACATGGCATATATAAAGCGACTGGGTATTGGCACTCGCGGAGCGAGCAATCCGAACTTCTTCGATGCCGATCAACTTTACAACCTCAGCAAAGATCCTTTGGAATTAAAAAATCTTGCCAATGACCC
>QNBT01000399.1 GCA_003644205.1 Planctomycetota bacterium
CCTGATAATCATCAACCATCGCCTGCCACGCCGCCTCTATCTTAGCCTCCGCCATTCGGCAGCAAAGGCTAAATGATAAAGACAGCGAGACCTAAAAAATGTACCGGACACCTTTAATTTTCTGGACACCTTTAATTTTCTCAGCAGATAGGCGATGGTTTGCCCTTACTTCTGCTTAACGACATATTCCCTGCCTTGAATCTTATCACTCACCTTCGTTCCTACAGGAAAATCAATGTCGAAATCCTCATTTGTAAGACCTTGATTGACAATGATTGGGCCGGTTGCTTGGTATAGATTTGCCCACTTATGTGGATCTCTGTGATCCTTTATTAAACCACTTTTGGGAAACCATAAGCCAGGTGCGACTTCCTGCAATGATGTGATCTTGACAGTAAAGGTGGGTTCTCCGGTATAAACGTTTAGATCTTCAAACTTTACCGGTGTGAAGTCATGATCGACCGAAAAGCAGACTTGTTTGAATGGGTTGTTTGTGGATTCGTCTATAAATTCGGCACCAATTGTATTAAAATCTCCAACTTTTTTAAGGGCATGATTGATACGTACCGGCACAATTACTTTTCGCAGTGCTTCAGAAAGCGGCATTTTCTCGATGGCCCTGCACCGGAGGATGGAAAAATACTCAACAGGGTTTGGAATCCAAGAGTGCGGCACACCATCGGGCTTAGAAATCCGGCCGTCCCTGACTGTATGCGGGGAACCTCCTATGTATAAGTCTTTCCTAATTTGTCCATTAAAGCAGCGCTTTATTAGATTATGAACCGGCTTGTTCGGATCTCTCATACTGATGTCTGACTTTTCGAACAGGAACCTGTCAAAAAGTGGCGCATCAGGGTCATTCGGATCAGGAAGGGCTAAGGAACATACCATTTTGCATGTTCTAGGCCCTACAATTATTGACCAATTCTTGTCAGCTATAAATTCAAACTTTTCTCCTAAAGTCATGGTTGAATCCGTAAGCCATTCGTACTCCAGAGAGATATCAGCTATTGCCGACTCCATCTGTTCTATAGTATCGGTGAGTTGCTCAATGGTAATCGGCTGTTCACCGGTAGCTGCTGTCGCTCTTGGTAATGGGCCCATTATTAAAAACAAACCTATAATACAACTGCAAAAATTATACTTACAACTCATTTTTTTACCCTTTCAATTGGTTCTGTAAACCAGATACGGGCTTGCTGAATTTTTTCCAATACTTCCGTAGGCTGGAACTATCAGTCACAGCCAACTCGGTCGCAATAGAAACCGACAGGGTAGCCCATAGCACTACAACCACAGTTTCGAGCCCCATGACCCATTGATTGACATGTCAGCTTTATTACTTCATTACAGGGAACTGTACTTTCTGTACAACTGCCCCACCACCCTTCACAATACTGCCAGGGAGCACCTTCCGGACAGTAGTATCTGCAAGAGCAGTTGTAGCATGTGGGAGGAGAACACTCACTGCAATTTTCTGTTCCAACGTAATAATCCCCACAGGGTTGGTAATCCACACAGGGACCGTCCCAGCCGAAGCTTGCAGTTGCAATAAATAAGAACAAAGCACAAGACAAAAGAAATTTTTTCATAATACTTTTATACATAGTTAGGCCCCTTATGCTCAAATATTTTTTCTATTTGCTGACTTTATATTTATCCAAAAGCTTACGTGCAGCTTGAAGTATAGCCGGGTTGGTTTCCGGGTAATTGGCAAGCAGGTTATTGCAGGCCTGGATTATCCCGGTGGCGGCTTCTTCCGGTGAAATGCGTCCGGATTTTTCCAGGTTCTGGTAGCACCGGGTAATTCCAAACTGTGCATACGATGCGCGGCGGTAGTCGAAATAAGGCCAATTATCCAATATTTTTTGATAATACTCTATCGCTTTTTCGTATTCAGCCAATTCATGACCATAGCATCCAGCTGAACAATAGTAGGCCCGTGGAACAAGGTCACTGTTCGGAAATTCGTGGATAACTCTTTCCCACACGGAAACGGCTTTTCGGAAGTATTCATCGGCTTCAGTTTCAAGGCCCTTCTTTTTCAACTCGGAAGCCTTGACGCCATAATCCTCACCTATTATACACAATGCCTCCGGCAAGCCGGGATTGTCTACAAAATCTGCGATCAACCCGTCAAGCTCTTCGGTGATATTCGGGTCATTGCCAAGGGCGATATCTGACTGGATTATGCCCGCCTTTGCCCATATCAAGTACTCGCTGTCGGGATAGTTATCTAAAATATATTGATAAAGCTGTTTTGCTTCTTCATATTTCTTCTGACGCCGGTACTCATCTCCAAGCTTATAAAGCCAGCCCAGTTCCGGATGCCCGGCATAATCATTCTTAAGGGTATCAATCGCCTGCTCGGCGGCACTGTAATTGCCTGATTCGATCTCACAACTTGCAACCCATCTCAGACTTTTCGCCGCCAGGTCGCTATCGGGACAGTTCTCGAAAACGTATTGGTAAAGTTCTCTGGCCTTGTCTAACTTTCCACGTCTGCGATAGTACTTCGCAAATTCGTAAATATTTGTAAAAAGTTCCGGATGCCCGGTATAATCATTCTTAAGGGTATCAATCGCCTGCCCGGCAGCGCTGTCATTGCCGGCTTGAATATAAACAAAGGCAAGATCCTTTTGGGCATTCAAAGCATAATCAGTACCGGGATACTGCCGGATAATGTCCATGTAAATC
>QNBT01000400.1 GCA_003644205.1 Planctomycetota bacterium
GTCGAAATAGAAGAGGACGGCACTATTACTATCAGTTGTGTCGGCGGCAGCGGTCACCTTGAAGCACGGGACATCATCGAAGCAATGGTAACGCCGCCGCAGGTCGGGCGAATCTACAAGCTGTCAAAGGTCGTCTCAGTGAAGGATTTCGGTGTCTTTGTCGAAATCAGCCCGGGCACCGAGGGCTTGTGTCATATCAGTGAGCTTAGCGACGGATATGTTAAGAAGGTTGAGGAAGTCTGCAGGGTAGGGGACCAAATTCCGGTAAAGCTGTTGGCTATCGATCCGCAGGGAAGGCTCAGGCTCTCCAGAAAGGCGGCCCTGGCCCAAATGGGGCAAGCTGACGACGGCGAATTGACTAACGCCGGTGCTAAACGCGATACTCGTTAGGCAAAGACGAAACTGGTTGCACTTAAAGCTTTGCAGCGCAAGCGGCCTAACCTGGATATTTCACCGCGGGCTATCGCCTTTTTGAGGGCCGCTCTTTTCGGAGAAAAGGGTGGCACACGACTTAGCGGCGAAAAAGGCAGGCTAAAATGATTGTTACAGGTGTCAGGGAGTACACATGTTACCATTTTTATCAGGTTTCATTTTGGCGGTAATTCTTGTTGTCCCTTCCCTTGTGCTCTTTTACCGCCGCTACAGGACTCGCTTGCATAGCTCTGACGCCAGGCCTCAGCGCAGGTTTGAGGAATTGGCTAAGCTTACGGGCGGTCTGGCCCACGAAATCAAAAACCCCCTTTCAACCATTAAAGTCAATCTCAAGTTAATCGCCGAAGAGGCCCCCCCGGCCCATCAGGATTCCCCCAGATGGCTCAGAAAAATCGCAGTCGTGCAGAAAGAAACAGACCGCCTCGCCCAGATTCTCGACGATTTTCTACGCTATATAGGAAAATCCGAACTGCAGACGAATCCTGTCGATTTGAATGAGCTTGTCAGCGAAATGGCCGATTTCTACACACCGCAGGCCCGGACAAATAATGTTACCATCCGCCTCGGACTTAGCGATGTACCACTCGTTTGCAAAATCGACCGTGATATGGTAAAACAGCTCATACTCAATCTGTTTATTAACGCCGTCCAGGCCATGCCATCCGGCGGCGAACTGATTATAAGAACCAGAATGTCAGGCCGGAACGCATTAATCGAAATCAGCGACACGGGCTGTGGAATCGAACCGGACAAAATCGACAAAATTTTCGATGCCTACTATACATCAAAATCCGGCGGCAGCGGACTGGGCCTGCCGACCGCACAAAAGATAGCAATAGCTCATAACGGCTCGATTGGGGTAGATTCGCAGCCTGGAAAGGGCACATCCTTTACAGTTAGCCTGCCTTTGGGAGATGATTAGACCGCTATGAATAAAGATGCAGTAATTTTGATTGTTGACGATGAAAAAGACCACGCCGACGCCCTCGTCGAAGCGCTCGAGAAACAGTGCGCCAAAGCTACCTGCGCCTATAACGCCGCCGAGGCCGTCGAGCTTATAGAGAGCGAAAACTTTGACCTGGTTATCACAGACCTTAACCTCCGCTCGGATATCAACGGTATCGATATTCTCGACCGCGTAAAGGCAAAGAGCATCACCACGCCCGTCATACTCATCACCGCATACGCCACCATTGACACGTGCAAGCAGGCCATCCGCCGGGGCGCCTATGATTACCTCGTAAAACCCATAGACGTGGACCAGCTCCGGGTGATGGTTTCAAAGGCTCTCCCGCCGAGGGGCAAGGCCATTAGCGTAGAGGACTTCGTCTTCGACGGAGTCCGCAGCAAGAGCCATTCGATACTAAGCGTTTTCAATGTCCTTCGCCGGGTCGCACCTACAAATATAAGCGTCCTTATCGAGGGCGAATCCGGCACCGGAAAAGAGCTCACCGCCCGAGCAATACACAATAACTCACCTCGCCGAACGAGACCATTTCGGCCCTTAAATTGTGCGGGCCTGTCTGAGACACTGCTCGAAAGCGAGCTTTTCGGCCATGCAAAAGGCGCCTTCACAGGAGCCGACATCGAGCGAAAAGGTCTTTTCGAGGTGGCCGACAAGGGCACGCTCTTTTTAGATGAAATCGGGGATATGCCGCTGACCATGCAGGCAAAACTCCTCCGCGTACTCGATGACGGCATCGTTATCCCCGTCGGCTCAAACAGGCCCGTCAAGGTCGATGTCCGCGTCATAAGCGCGACTAACCACAACCTCGCAAAACTTGTCGAAGAAAAGAAGTTCCGTCAGGATTTGTATTTCAGGATTAAGGGTGTAAGCGTTACACTGCCACCGCTTCGCAGCCGGCCGGAGGATATCCCCGAACTGTTCGGCTATTTCCTGAAACAGGCCTGCGAGGAGGTCGGACGCGACATTCACAGGATTACAGAGGCCGCGATGGCCGTCCTTGTAAGTTACGATTGGCCCGGCAATATCCGCCAGTTGAACCATGCCGTTCGCACAATGGTCGTTATGTGTGACCGTGATACCTTAGACGTCCGCGACATCCCGCCGGAGGTCCACCAGGTAAAACAGTTATCAGGCAAAGTTGCAGCGGCAGGGGCCGCCGACCTTACCGGCCGACCCTTAAACGAGGTCGAAAAAGAGCACATCAGACGCACCCTCCGGATGACCGGCGGCAACCGCTCCGAGGCCGCAAAAATCCTCGAAATCGGCGAAAGAACACTATACAGAAAAATCAAAGAATA
>QNBT01000401.1 GCA_003644205.1 Planctomycetota bacterium
CGGGGAACCGAACCAGGCTATTCGACAATTTTGGCAATTTTGTTGCCGGCCAGCTTGTAGGCAGACATATTAATGCCAGCGTTAGCATCTTCGGGTTTCCTATGCAGCGGCGCCAGGCCTATATTACGGCGAACACAGCGACTACAATAGATGTTGTAGGTGACCTGACAGGATATGTTGAAGAGTGGCACGAGTACAAGGTTGCTGACTATCACATTCAGAAAGGGTCGTCATGCATCGACACCGGCACAGTATTCGGCGGACCGACAACGGACATCGAGGGCAATCCGCGGCCGATAGACATAGAGGATCCGACAGATATAACACAAGCCAATCCGAACGGTGACAGCATAGTCGATACTCTCGACGTCATGCTCGTTGCAATTAACTGGTTGCGTGATGATTGCCAGGCCCCGGGCTCGTGTGACAACTGCGATATGGAGCAGGAAGAGAGCTACGGAGTTATTAACTACCTCGACTACGGAATCATATATTCCCGCTGGCTTCAGCAGTCTCTGACCGACATCGGAGCCTACGAGCTTCAGCCATAGCCACAAAGCCCAACTGGTTGAACCAATGAGCAAAAAGCGGACGATTGTGAATATTAAGAAGTGTCTGGAAATCTGTTAAATCAAGACGTTTATCGACTGTTCGGTAAACAACGCTTCGCGGGACTGTGGCAATCTTTCATAGTTGTCCGCCGCAGTCGGCCATTTGTTCGATGGGGTGTTGCCTGAATCCTCATTTCCGGTAAAGGGGTGGTGTTGGGAAAAGCCGTCATGCAGAGATTGGTCTTTATAGAATTGCTGGTCGGGTTGGTTCGTTAGAACGACCTCCAAACGCTTTACCTGGATACCGGAATCCGAGAGGTTTCGGATTATCTGCGGCAGTGCCTGTTGTATTTCATATTTGGTCGCCGGTTTGCTTACTTCCAATAAACCACTGATTTGCTCGGAGTCCTGCTGAAATCTCATGGAAACTTTTCCAAGCTCCGGAGGATTTAGATGGATAATTATCTGCTTGTTGCCTTGTTGCAGAGAGCTTTGAATTGACTCGGCAAGCTGTTCGCCAACGCTTCCAAAAGCACCGGTGGCTTGGCTGATCTTTGGGGCGTGCGTGCCAGTTGCCGATTCGGCTGTAATTCTTGTGACGGGATTGTTATCGGAGAATATCTGGTCAATATGTGGGTTTGAACTGTTTTTAGAGCTTGAGTTGTTCGGGCCTCCTGTTTGTTTAGAAGATGTTGGGACCTTTATACCGCTTAATCCGCCGGTGGGAAGCTTTTCTGAAGATTCGTTGATATTTTGGCCTGTGTTTTTAGCATTAGCCCAGAGGTGGTTTGACGTTAATCGGTTCTTCGGCTCATGATTGGGGCTTTTACCGGCATCTTTCGCTACAGACGATTGCGGTTTGTTTTGGATTTCTTTTAAGCTGGTATCTGTTTGCGGTGTTTTTTGACCTATCAGGGTCGTCAAAATGTCAGCGCTTATTGTTTTCGAGGGAAGAGAATGTTTGGGACTTAAGACCGATGAATTAACTACGTTCTCTTTGTTGTTTTGACCGGTATCAATGTCTTTCAGGGCCTTAGAAGCCGCAGCATGTTTCTTGCTCAAGACGGTTGGGTCAAATATAGGCTCCTTACTGTTTTTGTTTGTATCAGGGACTTGTGAGGTCCTAATTGTTTCAGTAAGGGATGGCTTTTGTTCGGTATTTTTGTGTTGTTGATGTAGAGAGGCATTGATGAATGGTTTATTGTTCGCGCCTGGTTGTATAAGTTTAGTGTCGATTCTGATGTTTGCTGTGTGGTGAAGAGACTTACTGTTGAAAGGGACGGCTCTTTTGCCTCCGGCAAAAAGCGATTCCGAGCCTTCCATCTTTTTTAGTGCTTCAACCAGGTCTTCTGGGGCATTTGTTTGATTCAAGAATTTGACAAGCTCCTCAGATAAACCCGTTTCCTGGATAAAGAACGGTTTTGCAGGGTTGGTGTTCGAGTCATGGGCAGCGGCTTGAAGCTGAGGTTTTGCGTTTGTATTAAACAAGACTTTGACAGGGGGTTTGTGCTCCTTTTGTTTTTGGAGATTTTCCTCAAAGCTATATTGAGTTTTATTTACAGGTTTTCTGGGAGCAATATCTGTATTGTTGTCAGTCAATGACTGGTTAAGGGCATATTCTTCTGTTGAGAGGTTTTGTGAATAAGGGGTGGAAGATGTTGCCTTATCGCTTAGCGTTTTTTTAGGCTCAGATATACCGACACCATTTGCAGGTGGATATACGCATAACATTGTCGTTAAAGACGCATTCATAAAGTCATCCTTAGAATCTCTTTGTAAGAAAGTTAGCAACCGGTGTGCCAGCCCGAGGCATCCGCTTTAATATATTCGTAATTCCTTTTGAGAGCTTGAGTTATGAATCGAACAAATGAGATTGTATATCATTGAGATTGTTTTGAGCCGGGTGCCTATACGGAGGATTGTTCCATCTGAGAGGAAAGATGTTCCGCTTTAGCTTGGCGGGGGGGCACTACGACAGTCGGCACAGTGCCTGTAAAAAAACCGTGGACATGTCAAAAAAACTGACGCCCCGGGCACGGTCTGAACCGGCCCTTATCCAGGTTCGGGGGGTTTTTCGTTAGTATAGGCCACCTTCGGGCTGAGAATCCATAACTTTGAGTATTTGGCACGATAATTGCTAATCA
>QNBT01000402.1 GCA_003644205.1 Planctomycetota bacterium
CGGATTGTGTGGGAGGTCAAACGGCCGGTTGCCGGTTCATGGACATCACCGGTAGTGGTAAAAATCGGCGAGCAATATCAATTGATAACCTGCAGCGACCCGTGGGTGATAGGATATAATCCTGCAACGGGGGCCCAGCTTTGGCAAGCTGAATGCGGGGGCGCAGACGTTGCTCCATCACCTATTTATGCGGGCGATTTTGTCTTTGCCGTTTCACCATACGGAGGTATGGCCGCCATCCGGCCCGACGGACAGGGCAATGTTACCGACACACACGTTGCCTGGAATGCCGAGGACGGTATCCCCGATATTTGTTCGCCGGTAAGCAATGGTGAGTTTGTATTTTTGCTGCACACAGTAGGGACGCTTACATGTTACCGGTGCGCGGACGGCAAGATGTTGTGGGAAAAGGAGCTTGACACGAGCTTTAATGCCTCGCCGAGCCTGGTTGGAAACAGGATATATCTGTTGAGCACAAAGGGGGTCATGTTTATTGCTGAAGTCGGCGCCGAATACACCGAAATTGCAAGATGCCAATTGGGTGAAAAAGTCCACGCTTCGCCGGCTTTTGCGGATGGTCGTATATACATAAGAGGCACGAAGAATCTGTACTGCATCGGAAAAGCGGATTAATGAATGAGCTTGACTTGACATTTGTAGATGAAGCTGTCGAAAGAATAGGCACCGGCGCCGAGAAGGTGCTCGAGATTCTGCAGGCTATACAAGTCCATTACGGCTACCTACCGGCAGAATCGCTCGAACGGGTGTGCAGGCTTACAGATATTACACCGGCGTCAATTACCGGCATATCAACTTTTTTCGACCAGTTCAGACACCAGCCGGCGGGCCGTCATATAATTCGTGTCTGTGTGGGGACGGCCTGCCATGTAAAAGGCGCAGAGTCGGTGTATGACGGTTTTCGCCAGCACTTAGGCCTTGGAGAAGATGAAGATACCGATACGGATGGACTGTTCACCCTTGAAAAAGTGGCATGTCTGGGTTGTTGCACTCTGGCTCCTGCGGCACAGATTGGAGGAGTAACGTACGGGCATCTTACCGCGGAAAAGATTCCTGTAGTTGTGAAAGATTTTCTCGAATACGCCGAAACCCGGCGCCGGAAAGCGGCACCCGGCTATGTAAAGCCGGATGGGCTCGGTGAAGTTCGTATTGGTTTAGGCTCCTGCTGTGTGGCGCGAGGCAGTGGCAAACTGTACGAGGCACTGCAGGAGGCTCTGGCTCAGACTGGTATCCGGCTGAAGGTAAAGCACGTTGGATGTGTTGGCATGTGCTACCAGACACCACTTCTGGAAATTGTGAAAAGTGACAATCGTACTTTCCTTTATACCAAGGTCGGCCCGGAGGAGGCAAAATCCATCATCCGCAAGCACTTCCCGATGCCGGGGATTGGAAAGAGGCTTTCCAACATGGTTTCGACAGGCCTGGACAGGATACTTACCGATAGAATTGCCGAGCCGATAAAGCGGTATCCGACAGATGTGCGAGCTCGGGTAGTGGCGGACTTCCTGGAGAACCAGAAGCGCATTGCAACCGAGCACTGCGGGATTATCGACCCCGTTGATATTGATGAATACATTGAAAATGACGGATTCGGCGCACTACGCAGGTGCGTCAGTGAATTGAGCCGTGAAGAAGTAATTGCCGAAATCGAGCGCAGCGGTCTTCGCGGCAGAGGGGGTGCAGGATATCCGACACACCTGAAGTGGGCTGCCGTGCGTGATAGCTCATCAACTAAGAAATATCTGATTTGTAACGGTGACGAAGGCGACCCGGGTGCATTTATGGACAGAATGCTTATGGAGTCCTATCCGTACCGCATTATCGAAGGGGCAGCGATAGCAGCTTATGTGGTCGGGGCCGATGAGGGTTATTTTTACATCCGCGCCGAATACCCGCTTGCGGTGAAGCGAATAAGTGAGGCAATGGAAAAATGTCGGCAGCGGGGTTTTCTTGGTGACAATATATTAGGTAGCGATTTTTCGCTCCATCTCAAAATTGTTCCCGGCGCCGGGGCGTTTGTGTGTGGGGAAGAGACAGCACTGATGGCCAGTATCCAGGGGCGTCGCGGCATGCCGCGTCTGCGTCCTCCATATCCGGCCCAGAGCGGACTTTGGTCAAAGCCAACTCTTATTAACAACGTGGAAACATACGCGCTGGTGCCGTGGATCATTCGTAACGGAGGCAAGACGTTTGCCGAACTGGGGACTGAGCACAGCAAAGGCACAAAGGTTTTTGCCCTTGCCGGCAAGGTAGCAAGGGGGGGGCTGATAGAAGTGCCGATGGGTATCTCCATACGGCGGATTGTCGAAGAAATCGGTGGTGGCATCGGAGGCGGCCTGGCGTTTAAGGCGGTACAGGTCGGTGGGCCGTCCGGAGGATGCGTGCCCGCGAAGCTGGCTGATACTTCGGTGGACTACGAATCGCTGACCGAAGCCGGCGCGATAATGGGCTCGGGAGGATTAGTCGTATTAGACGAGTCGGATTGTATGGTCGATATCGCGCGGTATTTTTTGGAATTTACACAGAATCAGTCTTGCGGAAAATGCACTTTTTGCAGAATCGGCACGAGGCGTATGCTTGATATTCTGGAACGACTATGCAGAGGCGAGGGCAGAAAGGGAGATATCGAGGAACTGGAACATCTGGCGGTTATGGTGACCAAAGGCAG
>QNBT01000403.1 GCA_003644205.1 Planctomycetota bacterium
GAAACCTTCGTCAGCCATAAACTTGAGCTGGTCTATCAGGTCGTCCCCGGCGTGATTGCGAAACATCCCGAAATGCGGCGCATACTTGAGCTTGAATTTACACTTCTTCGATGATTCGGCCGGCTCGGCACCGGCGCGTTCACCCGCAAATGCACCCGTTGAAATCGCAGCCCCCGCAGCTAAGCCACTCGTCAAAAATGCTCTTCTATCCATTACGATATCCCCTTTCAATATTCCAGCTATCCTGTAAAAACCTCGGCACCATTCTAATTTGCACACCTCGCTTCTGTCAAACTTTTTTTTAACGTCCCAAAGTTTGTGAAAAGTGCTATATAGTACAACCACAGAGAAACTCCTTAAATTGTTGCGTGGGAAACAACGATTGTGCCGAAATAAATCATTAATCCGAACGAGATACTTGACGAAATAGAGAAAGACGATAAATATCACCTTAGAAGCATGACCAACAGCGTGATGAGTGTGCTCTTGTGCACTTATGCTCCTGTGCTCTTACTCGAGGCTTTTATGACTAAAACAGGCGTGGTAATCAGAATTTTAGCTGCCGGGATTGCAACAATACTAATCATAAACTACGCCTTTAGAACCAGCAAAGAACAGGCCGCTGCCGAAGAGAAAATCACGACTCTGCGCATTCAGCTCAATAACATGCGGGCAAAACTCGCTGAGGCAAATGCCGAGATTACAACTCTCCAGACACGCATCGGGGAGCTAACCGGCCAGCTCGCCTCGAGGTCTGAGATTGAAAGGCGACTGAGAAAAAGCATACCCATTGAAGTCGAACCAGAACGCAAGCCTTCAGCCACCCCCGGCCTGGTAACAGCCATACTTTATACCATCGGCGGCTCCTCGGTTGTAATTGACGACGAGATACTTTACGAAGGTGACACGATACACGGAGTCGGTATCATAAAAATAAATCAGGACACCGTCGAATTCGCCAAAGGCGCCCACCGCTGGACCCAGCGAATCAACCAGCCACCCCCGCCCGTCTGGACCCAAAAAAAGAAATAATCTATAAAGACCATACAACAAAAAAAACCCTCAGGTCCACTCGGCTGCGGTCTTACTCAACTCTACCCACAAACTGAAATTTGCTCCTACTGTTTTTTGTAAACAGTAGCAGCTACGACCTGTCCGGCAGCCTACAAAATCCCTTCCGCACGTTATAAGCTGCTTAGACTTTTTTATCCCCTATGTATTCCGGTATGAGTTGCTTAATCGATTCGACAATCTTGTCGTAATCCTGTGAATCTGCGATTGCAATAAGTTTGTCTATTTCGGCGCGAAGCGTTTGACGGTCCTTCGGGATGTTTTTCCATGCCGCAATCTTGGGGTGCCTGGTCGCCAGCATGTCCTCACCGGCTATCGACAGTTCTTCAAACAGCTTCTCACCCGGCCTAAGCCCGGTGAAGACCATCTCGATATCTTCACCCGGCCGAAAGCCGCTCAGCGTTATCAATTCCTTCGCTAAATCTACTATCCTTACAGGCTCACCCATATCCAGCACGAAGATTTCACCACCCTGGCCCATCGTTGCCGCCTGCAGGACTAACTGGCTCGCTTCAGGTATCGTCATAAAGTATCGCTTCATCTCCGGATGTGTTATCGTTACGGGACCTCCGGCTGCTATCTGCTTATTGAAAATCGGGACAACCGAACCTTCGGAACCGAGCACATTACCGAAACGAACCGTAACAAAATGCGTCTTGCTCGTATTGTTCAAATCCTGGATATACATCTCCGCGACACGTTTTGATGAGCCCATAATACTCGTCGGGTTCACAGCCTTGTCCGTGCTTATCATCACGAAATCACCGGCCCCATAAGCATCTGCCGCATCGGCAACATTCCTGGTCCCAACGATGTTGTTCTTCACGGCTTCGCCGGGATTGGTCTCCATCAACGGGACGTGCTTATGAGCGGCCGCATGAATCACAACCTCAGGGCGGTATTTCTCAAAAACCTGTTCAACCCGTGCCCTGTTCGTGATATTGCACACCAGCGCCTCTGTAGCCACGTCGGGGAAACTATCTCTCAGTTCTCGTTCAATGTAAAACAGTGGATTCTCGGCCTGTTCAATAAGCAAAAGCTGTTTTGGGCCGAAGTTACATACCTGCCGGCACATCTCCGAGCCTATCGACCCGCCGGCCCCCGTTACAAGGATCACCTTGTCTTTTAGAAACCTCTCTATCATATCCAGTTCCAACTGCACCACGTCTCTGCCCAACAGGTCGTCAATATCCACGTCCCTGATCTCCGAGACCTTAAACCTGCCCGATGCAATGTCGGTAATCGACGGCACAGTACGAAACCGAATCTTTGTACCCTGGCATATCTGCACAACACGTCTTAATTCTTTATGCGTGGCACTTGGCATCGCTATGGCGATTTCGTCAATCTTTTCCTTTTGGCATATCTGCGCCAGTTGCTCAACGGTCCCCAACACACTGATGCCGTGAATGTTAAATCCCTGTTTGGCAAGGTCGTCATCGATAAAGCCGACAACGTCATACTGCTCAAATCTCATCCGCATAATCTCTCTAAGCAGTGCCTCGCCTGCGTCTCCGGCTCCAACTATCAGGAAACGCTTCAGACCTGGGCTTGTTTCAGCTAAAAACTCCTCATGGTACATCCGAACAAGCATGCGCAACCCCGCCAGGA
>QNBT01000404.1 GCA_003644205.1 Planctomycetota bacterium
AAGCATCTTAGAAAAAAGAACAAAAAGAAACGATAGCAAGATGTTATATGAGAAATATCAGAAAAATTTATTTGAGGGTTATAAAATGAACAGACGCAAGTTTCTTAAAAATCTTGGAGTCGGTATCGCCGCACTAACTTTGCCGGGGTGCAATATATCATCTCGAAAAGGTTCAGGCGATGCTTTGACTGGCAAGAGACCAAATATCCTCTTCATCATGACCGACCAGCAGTTCGCCGACATTATGAGCTGTCGAATGGGCACAAAATACATAAACACCCCGGCGATGGATTCGCTTGCAAAAAACGGCATGCTTTTTACCGATGCATATACAGCAAACCCGCTGTGCATGCCCGCACGAAATTCTATTTTTACGGGCAGATATCCACATGAAACCGGTCGCCAGATAAACTGCAAATGGCAACTTGACCCGGCGGAATTTGTCAATATGGGCACTTATTTCAAAAACGCCGGATATGACACGGGCTATGTAGGCAAGTGGCACCTGTGGTACAAAACCAAAGACAAAAAAAGCCACGGATTCGACATGACCGCTGTGCTTAAGAACAATGGACATGACGACGAAATGCCTGCCCCCGCCATTGCCTTTATGCAAAAGGACCGAGTCAACCCGTTCCTGCTTGTCGTGTCATTCAGCAATCCTCATGATGTTTGCCAGTTGGCACGACATGAAAAACTGCCAAGCGGACCGATACCTCCTTTACCACCAATGGACCAAAGGCCACCGCTGAAAAACAACATGGCCCCGCCGATAAACGAATCGGACGCGATGACGCTGATGCGAAAATCCTACCACAACTCAAGTAAATTCCCTGTTGGAAATTACGACGAGGATAAATGGAGACGGCTTAGCTGGGGATACTACCGGCTGGTGGAAAAAGTTGACGCTCTTATCGGGAAGGTTCTTGAGGGGCTTAAAGAATCGGGGCAACTGGATAATACGCTTATCGTATTTACCAGTGACCATGGCGACTGCCACGGCGCACACCGGTTCAACCAGAAGACCGTATTCTACGAAGAATCGGCGAGGGTTCCGCTCATCCTAAGTTACAAAAACATCATTAAACACGGTACCAGCGATATGCTCGTAAACACCGGCATAGACACCTTGGCGACCATGCTCGATTTTGCAAACATCGACCAACCGAAAAAACTGCCCGGCCGAAGTCTCAAAAAGATAGCACTTGGAAAACAACCCCAACAATGGCGCCACTATATTGTCGCACAGAACTTCATGACACAAGGCGGACCCGTCGATGGCAAAACCCCGAAAGTCAAGGGCAGAATGGTAAGAACAAACTCACACAAATACTGTGTCTATGACCACGGGAAACAACGTGAAGAACTCTTCGACATGGAAAAAGACCGGCTGGAAAAAGAAAATCTCGCCGTAAAACCTCAATTCAAAGACATCCTTAAACAGCACCGCGACTTTCTCAAGGCCTTCGCCGTCAAATACAAGGATGAAACGGCCTTAGCAATGCTCAATCAGCTCAGAAAATATCAGAAACGGTGAAACCCACCAATCGGCACGATGAGCAACGGGTATCTATCCAGATTCATTTTTGCTCTACTGGTGCTGCATCAGCCATTCGATATTGAACCGCGCGAACACTACGTGGTCGGGGAGTTGTGGGTGCTTTTTTCTGCGTCCTTTTCCGTAAAGCAATCCTATGGTTCCGTCGTCAAGAACAGCAATATCCAAGTAATAGCTTGGCCCGTCATAGATGAGTTTGTGGTATAACCAGATTTCGCCTTCATCTGTGCTTATGCTCATCGTCATCCGGGCGCGTGACTGGGTGTCGGCAGAGCGACTGAACAATAGGGCTCATCCGGGAAATGGGTAGGTCACAGCCGAGGGCTCTGCCTCTGCAACAGGCAAGCGGGTCGCCCGTTGCCCACCGCCTCACCGCGGCCCCAGCTTTGGGTGAGGGCGACGCCGATGCGGCGGGCAACGGGCTTTAGGCACCTACCCATTATTCAGATGAACCAACAATAGTATGTTTTCATCGTGTTTGGCAGTTGTTGAATATCGCTGCAGCCCCGAATCACAACCGTTTTTGCTGTAAATGGACACTGAGCAACAAATGCTCTACGACCTGCTATATTGACCGGGTGTCCCAATGTTGAAGTCAGGAATATATCGTTGCCATTGGCCATGCCTGGAGTTTCTGTAATTTACCGTTGCCGGTCGAACGGATTGATACGCCGGTGCTTTGTGGTAACTGCGGGTAGGTTCGCTCGGCCTGGTGGGCTTTGTCGCTAACGAAGACTTCGACAATGCTAACGTCGAGAAAGATACGCAAATTAAACGGTTCGTTATTGAATTGCAAAAATTCAGTGCGGGACGGCAGTTTGTGTCTTATACCTGCTTTTTGCCAACCGTGGCTTGTGTCGATACTGAGCGTCCATCGCTGGCCTCCCTGGCGATTGTATGGTTCACCATCCCTGATAAAACGGATGCTGGTGTATTCGGCCCCGTCGGGCCCGAGGAAGTGATATTTCGGATATTGCAGGTCCTTGAGCATTTCCGCGCGTGTTTTCTTAAAGAACGCAAGCTCAGGATTATTCGCAAGTTTTTCAAGCTCTGCTACAGCCGATGGCGTCAGTTTCCCGCTATAAACATTTGGATCGATCTTCTGCGCCGAAACAACA
>QNBT01000405.1 GCA_003644205.1 Planctomycetota bacterium
GATGACATGGTCACAGTCATAATAATACTTGTAAGTACCGTCATTTGTCAAGTTGCCGTTATTATCATAGTAATAAGCCGTGCCATCCACATAGAGCCCGCGTAGGTCCCGACATGTCGGGACTGCCCACTCTACTAACTAACTTTTTGTGTGGCACCCTTTTCAGAGAAAAGGGTGCCACACGTTAGTCGGCGTCCGGTTTGCGCAATCGGAAAAGATTAATGTATCTTCTGTCGCTGTATTTGAGGTGTGTGATGAATTCATACGGGCCGATGCTTTGTGGTCGCGAAAGCATCGCAATTCTGTCAATTCCCCATTTTTTGTAATACGAATTGGTCGGGGTAAGCCCTATGCGCGAGTCCCACGCAACATACCTGATGTTTCTTTTGTAACAGGCGAGCACAAACTTAGTCGCGTCATCTCCGCCGATTGTCTCGATGGGGACAAAGTTCTTCGACTGCTTAGGAGCGAAGAACCGCATGACATTGGTCAGCGTCGCTGCAAGTTTCTCGCCCGGGGCGGCATTTTTTACATACCAATCCGCCAACATCTTAAATTCAACGTCCCTCTTACCGGTGCCAACCTGACGTACCAATAAAAACTGGCCGGACACCACCATTAAACATGCCAACATCGAAAATGCGGCATCTCGCCATACGTACCTTGTCCTGTAAATGAAGGTCCGCACAACGAAGATGAGTGCGAAAACAACCGCTGCGACATAAGGCAGATAACGTGAAGCAGGGCTTAGCGGGGCCGCTGCAGAAAGAAGGGGCGCGAGCATGACAAGCCAGATGCCGACCAGTACAATGACAATTATCTGTAATGAGGTTACGGCCGGTCTGGGAATCCAGTCCTTGTAGTTGGCCATTTTCCAAATACTCTGCCAGCCGTAACAGCATAACAATAGCGCAACCCATACGGCGGGCAGACAATAGCGGTGCCGGGTAAGTGCCCGCAGGGAGTGAATACCGACGTAAGAAGCGAAAAATATTATCAGGGGCACGAGTTTCCACTGTCGCTTAATCAGGCTATATCCAATCCCGACAAGACAGCCTGTTGCAGCAATGAATTTGCTGAAGCCGGAAAGTGCTTTGACGGCTTGGGTTATAGACTCAGCCGTCGCTGCGGTGGCAGGTCGGGCAACAAAGGCAGCCTTTACCGAGGCGGGCAACTGGAGAAGCGGCATAAAGGCGGTTTCCCAGAGATATTGGAAGTATTGGATTCCGATATGTCCGCGGGAGCTGGTGAAGTGTCCGAAATAATGCCGGCTCACGCCCGGCTGCCAGGTCAGCTTTGTGGCGAGCAGCCACAGGCCCAACGGTACCGAAGCAAGGGCGGAGTACAAAAAGGCGCCGATGCGCTCCTTCCTGGTCGTGCGAGTAATCATGTCGAATATAAAGGCAGCCAGAATCAGAGCCGCACACTCATAGCGGGTCATAGTCGCAATCGAAGCGAACAGATAACACCAATTGGAGCGGCGCAGGATGAAATAGACCGTCAGCAGTGTGAAAAATATCATGGTTGTTTCCGCTAACGGCTGAACGAGCAGGGCGAGGGTCCACGGATTAACGGCGACAATAATCGCGAACAGCCAGCCGCCGCCGTCTAAGATTCTTCTGGCAATCAGATATAATAGAAGCACACTGAACGGGTGCAGGATGGAATTAAGCAGCCAGCCGGCCGTTAAATCGGGATGCTGCCCCCCTATCGCACGACTCAGCGCCGCCTGGAGCAGGCCCAGGACGGGGGCACGCTTGAAGCTGGCAGGTAGCTTAAAGGCCAAAAGCGCCTTGCCCGTCCTGATAAAGGCTGGAAAATCGGAGTTGGGCACCACCTGATGGCCAAAGTACTGGATTGATTGATATGCACCAAATACAAGAAGGACAGCCGCGACAAAAATCACAAAATATCTTTCCCTAACATCGTCTGACGGCATTGATAACGGGCGGGCATCCGGCACACTTGTCTTGCGTCCGCCAATATTACCAGAAGACCCCAAAGCGCGATTTTTTTTCTTTTTTGCTCGCGACATCACAAACTCAGGTCAAAACTCCACGTAACTCGTGCTACGTAGCGAAGCGCTACTTCGCAGAGTAGTAAACGCGGGGCTAAATAATATCTGTTTCAGATTTTGCGCGCAACCTGACCTATATTTTGATTGCACAATCTACACGACTATTCTAACAAAATTCAGAAAGACATCTATAAGGTTTTCTACAGGGCATTTTAGCCTGGAGATTTGTTTCGCAGGACCTGGCCAAAAATCCGGTCGGAAAGCGGGCCGAGCAACTTTGTAAATATAATGCTTTTATTGCTTGCCAATACGGCAACGGGGACAAATACGGTATAAAGGGGCCAAAAAAATCTTCCGCTCATAAACGCCGCTACAGTAAATGCTACGTTAATCGCTGCAAAGTTGAAATCCAAATCATCGGAAGGGCAGCGGGCGGCCAGAAAAGGAACTATTGATAATTGAATAATAAAATAAACATTTTACCGAAAATCCTAAATCCTGATATCAAAACTCTAAACAATATCGAATTACCAAACTACAAATGCTCAAAACAGTGCCCTTTGACCCCAAACACCTGACTTCAACACCCCTTTGAAAAATTGCTGTAAGTCCTTGTAAATACTGAAGGCAAATTTGATTTTGGGTGTCCCAATGTTGAA
>QNBT01000406.1 GCA_003644205.1 Planctomycetota bacterium
AGCCCTTTTGGATGCTCAACCGATGTGTTGTCGGTGATGCCGGCGTTTTGAAGCCATCCAATAGCCGGCAATTGCCCCCACCGTCCCGAACGCGACCATCTGCAGGGGTAATATGGCACAGGTGGCACGTGTGAAGAACGCAACCGGCCAGGCCTGCACCATATGCTCGAGAATATCATGTTTCGCGGCAAAAAATGTTATTGCGCAAAAGGTCAGCACCGCCGCGGCCATCGCAGGGTAGATAAAGCTGACATCCAGAAACCTTTTGGCTATGAACGCAGCGAGTCCGAACGAAATAAACACCGCAAATGCAATCTGGCCGACGCTTGGTTGTCCGACAACGAGCCCAAGTTGGCTGTCGGGCATTTTGACGTCTTGAGCCAGCACTCCAATGGCAAACTGAGTAATAAGTATGGTCAACACTACGGCCGTTGCGTTACTTAACATCTTGTTTGGCAGCCGGTTATCACTATTGCGAACATCCGCCTCCACGAATCCGGGTCCGGCTAATTTATCGGCCACAAGAACACCTAAGTAACCGGCTGCAACGATTAAAAGCCAGAAGAACCCCTCCCACCTCAGTGATGCGTACAGCTCCTGCCGTTTCGCGAGTGTGTGATTGACCCTCAGCAGTGAGGTCATATCTCCACTTCGAATGCCCCATATCGCCAGACCGGTAGAACCGGCCAGCGGCCCGATCTGTCGGCCCCAAGGGTAGCAAACAAAGTACGCGACCACGCCCGACAGAAATGCCAGCAGTCCGCACGTAACAATCTCAAAAACGGTGAACTCGCCACCGATAAGCGTTACCGCTCCTAACGGGTCTGTCGGTTTGGCTACAGGCCAACCCAAAAGTCCTACCACCGCTGCACCTACAGCCATTGCTCCGACGATTCTCAATCTTGTCAGCACCGGCACACCGAAGAAGCTCAGCACTATCGGCACACCGATACCTATTGCCACAAAAGTTTTAAGCGTAACCGTCCACGATAGCTCCATTGATTATCCTTTCCGTATTTGCCCGTTACCCTACCAGCTATTGGTATATCAGTCAAGCCGGTTTCCAGCAAACTCTGGCAGTTGTCCGCCCGAGCGAGTTGAGCGCACATTTTGAGCGATATCTGTACCAAAGGAACGTAGTTGTAGCGCAGGAGGCGATTGTGGTTTAGACTAACCGGGCCGGCAGTTGTCAATGAAAGTCAAATAGTGACTGCGTCTTGATGACTGTTATCTGGTCGGGATAACCGTGGAACGTGTGAAGGTGCAGCTCGTCCTTTCGGGCCTCAAAATCGATATAGCTGAAAGGCTCCAGCCCGCCGACCGCCAATGTCGGGAACTTCACAAAAACACCGCGATTGCGAGCAAACCTTTCGAGGTCTGCAAAACTCTGGCGGTACAGATTTGCGCTCATCTTTTCAACCTGAAAATCGGTCATGTAGCTCATGGCCCGATTCAACGTACACTTATGGTTTCGCTGCCCCCGGAACCGAAAACGCTCGATAAGCCCTTTTTTCGGCAGCAACTGGCCCGGCAGGGCTATCAGCTCTGTTAGACACGCCTTACCTGCGAATACAGTGGTCACGTGCGAACAACCGGTCGCCCAGATGAGTGACTCGTACTTCTGGGCTCGCAAATGCCGCTTAGCATAAATGTTGAATAGCTCCGGATGCAGCGGCCGTTGATACAACGAGAACGATAACTCACTGACAGCCAGATTTATTTTCGGTGCATCCATAAACAATTCCTATTAGATTCAAATCAAGACGTTGCTTTGCCAACCCTATTATACAACAAATGCGGTACGAAAATCAAGCACATTATCAGTACTGATACGCCACTTAGCCAGCCTTATCGGACGATTATTTCACAAGTTTGGTCTGGTAAAAGACTAAGAGGATGAAAATTTTTTGAAAAAAAATTAGTGCCAAGCACCTCAACCGGCCCCTGCAAGGCGAGCGTTAATCACCGCGGCGATAATGTCGTAAAAAACGTGGGTCCCTGCGGCGATTCCAAAGCCGCGAATTGCAAAAAGGATTGCAAAGTAAATGCCGGCAAGGGTACGAAACATGAACCTGGCCGGCGTGAAAACCTCGCCCACACCGAAACCGCCGTTCACGAAAAAGATATGGTGGTGCGCGCTGAAAAGTGCCGCAGAGATTACAACGCTGAATACGACGGAGCGCCCCCGGCTCATGCCCAACAAATCCCCAAACAGCAGCATAAGCAGACAAATCAGTATCAGCCTGAAAACCAGCTCTTCGTAAATACCTGCCCCTATTCCGGTTACGATATTGACAAGCAGCTCGGCCCCTGAGGCGACATCGGGAGCTTGAAGGGCGGCAGCAGCTGCCGGACGATTTACCACCATGCTCAGAACTACCAGCGGCACCGCAAGCAAAACACACTCTATCGTCATCGGCAGGAAATCCTTCACGCTCACCGCCCAGCGCGTCCGGGACGTTATTTGAAGAGTTACTAAAATCACCACTACCACCAACGGCGGCAAAAGCCACATCAGACGCTCTGAAAAACCGAGGTACTCAAGAAGATTTTGGACCCATACAAACGCAACAACCCTTATCTGCGGCCGGGCAAGTGCCTCGCTCAGTTGGGCCGGGCTGATGAGAATTGTACCGATTTCATACAGAA
>QNBT01000407.1 GCA_003644205.1 Planctomycetota bacterium
ATGGCTGATGGAGATGTCGCCTTTCGCGGCAATATCGGGACGGTCGATGATAATATGGTCATCAAAGACAGAAGGGCCGGTCGGATTCGCGACGTCGAGCCGTTGACAAAGGCGATTGACGGACTCGAAATAGACGGCGTAACGCTCATCGCAAAGCCGGGCACCGCCCATCGGGCCGGCGTCGTAATAAGAGGCAAGGGTCTTTCCAGTGCCGTTACCGATGCCGACCCTCACGAAGTGGGCCAGGCGGTGTGGGAGGTGAAACCTACGGATGATAGTCCCGAGGCGAAGCGGACGGCCGAGCTTTTGAATAAGTTTATTGCCAAAACGCACAAGATACTCGAAGAGCTCGATTTCAATAAAGAGCGCAAAAGTCGCGGCGATTTGCCGGGCAATTGCCTTTTGCTTCGCGGTGCGGGCCGGTACAGAAGTTTCCCAAGTTTTAAGGAGCGGTTCGGATTCAGCGCCTGTTGCGTTGCCGGTGGCGGGCTCTACAAAGGTATCGGCGCATTTTTGGGGATGGACATTATCGAAGTTGCGGGCGCCACGGCGCTTCCCGACAGCGATATCGAAGCCAAGTTCAAAACGGCTCTTTCGCAGCTTGATTCGCATGATTTTGTGTTCATACATGTAAAGGCCGCCGATTCGTTGGGTGAGGATGGTAATCCCGAAGGCAAAGCGGAATTTATCGCCAGGTGCGATAAAGCGATGGGCCTTTTCAATAATTTGCCGAAAGACGGGTTGCTGGTAGTTACCGCCGACCATTCCACTCCGTGCGAACTAAAACAACACTCTGCGGACCCTGTGCCGGTAATGTTTTATGGCGAAGGTGTCAGAACAGATGATGTCGCCGCATTTGGTGAACGCGCTTGTGCAAAAGGCAGCTTAGGTCATATCGAGGGCAAGGACATTATGCCGCAGATACAAAATCTGATGGGCCGGCTGCATCTGATAGGAGCGTAGTTGCAACCGCCGGAAGAAGTTTTCGCAGTCGCGGGAGAGACTCCATGGGAAAGATAATCGTCCTTGACGACAACATGGTCAATATGATAGCAGCAGGGGAGGTGATAGAGAGGCCCGCCAGTGTGGTCAAGGAGCTTTTGGAAAACAGCATCGACGCCGGGGCGAGCAAGGTCGTTGTTAATATCGAGGACGGAGGACGCAAACTCATATCCGTAGTTGATGACGGCGTGGGTATGGACGCCGAAGATTTATCGAGAGCGTTCGAGCCGCACGCTACCAGCAAGATTAGCACAAGCGCCGACCTTCTGGGCATATCCACTATGGGATTTCGCGGCGAGGCACTTGCAAGTATAGCAGCGGTAAGCACGGTCGATGTTGTCAGCAGAGTCGCCGACTCAATCGAGGCGGGTAGGCTCACGATTGATTGCGGCAAATCCGAACCGGTTGGCCCCTGCAGCGGCGATTGCGGAACCACAATTGAGGTAAGAGACCTTTTTTATAAAGTGCCCGCTCGTCGCAAGTTCCTGCGAACTGCGAATACCGAGATGACACACATCACAGAGCATTTCACACGGATAGCATTAGCTCATTGCGGGCTGGATATGACTCTAATACACAACGGCAGACAGTTGTACCGCCTTGTCGGAGGCGGCAACATCAGAGACCGGATTGCTCAGCTTTTGGGAGGAGCAGTGGCCGATGATTTGATAGAACTGGAAACCGAAGAAAAGGGCATCAAAATCTTCGCCCTTTTAGGAAGGCCGACACAAACGAGGGCCAACAACAAATTTCAATACGTATTCCTCAACAAGCGATTCATCAGGGATAAATTCATCGGCCACGCCGTCAGGGAGGCGTATCGCGGCCTGATTGAGCCGAATAAATTCCCGATGGTTTTCCTTTTTCTTAAGATGCCGCCGGACAGATACGATGTAAACGTGCATCCCACCAAGACCGAGGTCCGTTTTGACAGCGCCAATCTGGTGCACTCGGCCGTCTTAGCCGCTCTGCGGGAAAAACTCCTGAGCATTAACTTTGAGGTCAGTGCCCGGATGCCGGCTGCGGCGGTAAGCCTGCACGCAGGAAAAGTTTCAAGCAGTGCGGACGAGGCCAGACGACAAAGAATCGCCGAAGCCATGGCGGATTTTTTCAAGCAGCACAAACCCGCCGCCGGTTCGCAGCAGCACCTTGGTTTTTCCGGCCCCGCCCAGACAAAGTCAGCCCGAATAGGGATTGCCTCGGCCGACCGTCAGACCACAGAAAAATATGAACCAATGGTTGCGGCGGCGCCAAAGAAGTTTCTGCAAATCCACAACAGCTATATCGTTACCGAGGCCGACGAAGGTTTTATCATTATCGACCAGCATGCACTGCATGAGCGGATAATATACGAGGACCTGTGCAGGAAGGTATCGGACGGGAATCTGGAGTCTCAACGGCTGCTGATGCCGGAAACCTTTGAGGTAACCTGCGCCCAGGCTGAGGAGATAAAAGCAAATGCACGGTTATTTGAGAAAATCGGCATCGTGCTGGAGCCGTTCGGCCCCAGGACTATGGCGATTCAGGCCTTTCCTTCGATGCTGGCAAAGGTGAACCGCCTCGAATTCGTTCAGGATTTGTTAGACATGCTCACCGAAAAAGTCGTCAGCCTCGACGCCGAAAGACTCCTGCA
>QNBT01000408.1 GCA_003644205.1 Planctomycetota bacterium
CTTCAATGTTTTCTTTCCGACAGCGCCACCGGCAACTGCCTTAATATATCCGCCCCGGCGCCGAAGATTTCCAGCGACTGGCTCGCCTCTTCACACAAACTTTCGACTATTCGCTTTGATTCGGCCATCCCCACCACCGCCGGGTAGGTAACCTTGCCCTGCCGGGCGTCCTTACCTGTCGTCTTGCCCAACTGCTCGCTTGAAGCTGATACATCAAGTATATCATCTGCTATTTGAAAACCCAATCCCAGCTTTAAGCCGTATTTCAAAAGGTGCTCTATCTGTTCATCGTTTGCGCCGCCGCTGATGCCGCCCATAGCCGCCGACGCAGCAAACATCTTCGCCGTCTTGTTGATATGGATATGTCGTAAAATATCCACAGTACCGGCGCTGTTCTGGCTCTGTAAATCCGCTATTTGCCCTTCAATCATGCCGGCCGGTCCACACGCCGACGCTAATGTTCTTATCAACCTTACTGAGATATCCGACTCGGAAATCTCCGCTGCCAAAACCTCAAACGCCAGCGCCAGCAGCGCGTCGCCCGTCAGAATCGCCGTCGCCTCGTCAAATTTCTTGTGGCAGCTCGCCTGACCACGCCGCATATCGTCATCATCCATCGCCGGCAGGTCGTCATGTAATAACGAATAAGTATGGACCATCTCAATTGCCGCCGATGCCACCTGGGCATCGCGATTCACAGCACCGGCAATAAGCTCGCAGCACCAGAGCGCAAGTGCCCCTCGAATCCGCTTGCCCGGAGATTCGAGGCTGTACTTTATGGCTGCTTTCAACCGGCCGACGATATCGGGCTGTTTTTGGAGTACCTCAGTCAGGGCCGAATTCACAAGTTCGGCCTTTTGGGCCAGGCCAACCTTGAAATCCATCTGGTTTGAACGGATTACCTCCTTATTCGTCATTTCTCACTCGTTTCATCTAAATATGGTGTTTCTGCATTATCTTTGATATTATAACTTATTTGCCGCTGTTTGACAGTAACAAAATTTAATTTGTTGGCCGGATTGTGAGCCAGGTATGATTTTGATTTTGGGAGTAACCGGCTCGGGAAAGGGCACTGTCGCATTCGAACTTGCCCGAAAAATCGACGCTGAAATCATCAGTATCGACTCGATGAAGGTCTATCGCCGCATGGATATCGGCACAGCCAAACCGTCGGCCCGGCGTCGCAGCCGGGTCAGGTATCATTTGATAGACGTCGTTGAGCCTTACGAATCTTTCAGCGTTGACAGGTTCCTTGACCTTGCCCATAAAGCCATTGAGCAGGCAAGAGCCTCACATAAGCCTGTAGTAGCCGTTGGAGGCACCGCAATGTATATAAAGGCCCTTCTGTACGGACTTTTTGACGGCCCCGGCGCCGACTCTACAATTCGCAATAGGTTAAAGGCCGAGATAGATTCGCAGGGCCCGGCCAGGCTTCATCACCGACTGGCCGGGGTTGACCCTGAAGCTGCTCGCAGAATTCATCCCAATGATGCCAGGCGAATCGTGCGGGCACTGGAGATATTTGAATTAACCGGTAAGCCCATAAGCTCATTACAGACACAGTTCGACACTTGGCAAATGCTGAACGACTGGAAGATAATAGGCCTTCGCCGGGAAAAATCTCTCGAAAGCCACAGAATCAACACCCGGGTAAAGCAAATGATTAAAGATGGGCTTGTTGAGGAGGTAAAAGCCCTTCTTGCCGAAGACAGGCCCCTCAGTACTCAGGCCCGCAGTGCAATCGGCTATGCCGAAATCATCGACTACTTAGGCGGTAAAATGACTTTGGAAAAGGCCGTAGAGAAGATTAAGATAAACACTCGCCGGTTGGCAAAGGCCCAGCGAACCTGGTTTAAGACCTTCAAGGAAGTAAACTGGCTTGATATTGCCGAAGATGAACCGGCCGAAGGAATTCCGGACCGCACAATAGCCCTGCTGGAGGATATAAAGCAATGACGGTTTCAATATCACAAAATCGACCCGCAGAAGTAATACTCTGGCTCCGCCAGATGAGATTTCCTTTTATTACGGCCAGTGTAATGCCTGTATTGGTCGGTTCCATCGCCGCCTTTGCCACATCGGGGACTTTCAATTTTGCGCTGTTTATACTGGCTCTTTTCGCGATTATTTGCCTGAATCTTGGCACCAACCTGGCAAATGAATACTTCGACCACCTCTCCGGTAACGACTGGGTTAATAAGAACCGCAGCCCTTTCTCCGGCGGAACCGGACTCATCCAGGCCGGTCTCACTTCACCAAAAGCTGTTCTGATTGCAGCCTGGCTCGCATTTGCCCTCACAGCCGCGGCTGGAATAGTGATACTGCTGATTACCAAAAGCGCATTCATATTAGCTCTCGGCCTTGTCGGCATATTCGGAGGATACTTCTACACCGCAAGTCCGCTAAAACTCGGCTACCGCGGTGTCGGCGAACTTATGATTGCGTTTCTGTGTGGCCTGGGGCCGGTGTATGGTGCATACTTCCTGCAAACCGGAAACATTGACCTTGTACCGTTGGCACCTGCTGTCATTATAAGCCTGCTGGTCTTCCTTATAATTTTGATTAATGAATTTCCCGACCGCCAGGCCGACGCCGCTGTGAATAAGAGAACCCTGGTGGTACTCTTCGGCCCC
>QNBT01000409.1 GCA_003644205.1 Planctomycetota bacterium
AAATCCGAATATCGAAGCACGAAACAAATCCGAATTGCCGGAATTTCAAATGACCAAAACGTCGAGTCTGTACCGTCAGCAGGAATTCGACTTTTTGTTTTGAAAATTCGGATTTTGAGAATTTGATATTGTTTCGAATTTCGCCTTTCGTGCTTCGGATTTTAAGGCCAAAACCATTTTTTTACTGTTAAATGGCGTTGTAGGATTAGGTATGGTTCAAATAAGTCAGATTCCGGGCAACGTTGATACGTGGTTCCATCGTGTGTGGCAGCGGCAAGCCCGCCCCGGGCAACGACCCGGGATCCGAAGGATTTGCCGCTGCCACACAAAATTGAACCATGCCGATTTGTATAAAATTATCTATAACGAAAAGGAGCGGTTATGAATTCAGGAATCTTATCACGACGTAGTTTTCTAAAAAGTATATGTGCAGGCTCATTGGCCCTGACGGGATGCGGTCGGCATTTAGCCGGCATTGGCGAGGCGAAGAAAAGCCCCAACGTTCTGTTTTTTGCCCTGGACGACCTGTGTGATTGGGTTGGACCCCTGGGGTATGGGCAGGCTGTTACTCCCAATATGGACCGGCTCGCGAAATCCGGCGTTACCTTCCTTAATGCCCACACCGCCGGAATCTTTTGCGCGCCCTCGCGTTCGGCTATCTTCACCGGACGCCACGCTTCGACCACCGGCTGCTATACCACACAGGTTTACCACTACAGCCATCCGGAAATACAGCCGTTGCAGGTAACATTCCAGAAAGGCGGCTATCAAACTTTCGGTGCCGGTAAGCTGTTTCACCATCCCGCCGGCTTTGTTGACCTGCGCGGATGGGATGAGTTCTTCGTACGCAGCCAGGAGCAGAAGGAAAATGGCTGGGGACTCAACAGTTGGAGTGTAGATAGCCCCATCCTCCCGCAACCCTATCCCAACAGCATCTATAATTTCGATCGCGAGCCGGCCAACAAGTTTTTCCTCGAATGGGGCAAGGTACTCAACGAAAACGAGGAGAAGATGGCCGATACCATTCGCACTGAATGGGCCTGCGATGTCCTTCGGAAGAAACATGACAAGCCCTTCTTTGCGGCGGTCGGGCTGTACGCGCCACATTTCCCAAATTACTGCCCGGAAAAATATTTCGATCTCTACGACCGCGATAAAATCCAGCCGCCGCCGTATAAAGCCGACGATCTTGACGACCTGCCGCCTGCCGTCCGCAAGGCCAAAATTGCACGCAGCGCGATTCATCGCCGTCTTGAAAAGCTCGGAGCCGTTAAGGACGCGATTCACGGTTATCTTGCATGTGTTTCCTATGCCGACGCCATGTTAGGCCGCCTGATGAAGGCCATCGAAGAGGGGCCAAACAGTAACAACACTATCATTGTGCTGTGGAGTGACCACGGTTACCACCACGGCGAAAAAATGGACTGGGGTAAGCATACGCTCTGGCAGCGCACCTCCGGTGTACCTTTTATCTGGGCAGGTCCGGGTGTGAAACGCGGGGCCAAAGTAGATTCCACGGTCAGCCTGATAGATATGTACCCTACCTTCATCGATATGTGCCGGCTACCTGCCGTCAAAGGCCTCGACGGTACCTCATTGGCGCCGATACTTAGCTATCCCCCAGCCGCCAAAGACCGCAATGTCCTGCTGCCCGGCATGAAACCCGGCGCATACGCCATAATCAACCGCAACTGGCGATACATCCACTACGAGGACGAAACCGAGGAACTCTACAATCTGCGCCAGGACCCAAACGAATGGTACAATCTTGCCGGAAAGAGGGGCTATGAGAAAATCAAAGCCCGGCTGCGGGCCGCGGCGCCTACCACCTTTGCCGAACCCGGCCCCGACCGCCGCGAAATAAACCTCGTCGTTGAAGGCGAAACTTTCCATTGGGAGGCCAAGAAATAGTTTTGAAAGTAAATCTTTATGAATAAAGACCTGGGCCGGGAAATGACGTTAGACAAATGTAGTGTGCGTCTATATCAACCCCGGCAACCACGGCCTGAAAGACCCCTGGCCACAGGTTACAGTAGGCGAAGTAGGCGACCCGGTTGCATTCCGGAAAAATAGAGGGAAATACGGCGAGGTTGTTCGAGCCCCGACGAAGGCATTTATGGAAAAACATCGCGACGACCCCGGGTTTAAGAAACTACTTAAACTGGCCTTCGAAAAACGCCCTTATGAAGAGCTGTACGACCTGAGAACAAATCCCGGGCAACTGAATAATATTGCGGCAAAACCCGAATACGCAAAACAAAAACGAAAACTCGTTCCCATATTCGAAAAAGAATTTGGGGCGACTTACGATTCGGCAGCACCGGGTATACCGCCACGACCGAAAATGTAAAAAGAGAAAGACAAATATGCAATAATGCAATATCATGAAAAAGTGGAAAGCCGAAGGGAAATAATATGGTCAAAAACAAAATAAGTCGTCGTGATTTTTTAATTGAAGTACCGGCGGTTACGTCTTTAGCAGCGGCAGCTCTTACCCTGCAAACACCTTATGTTGTTTCGGCGCAGAAGATCGATCCAAATGTTTATAGCGGGAAACTGACGCCATCGGCTGTAGCAGAGCTTGAAAAACTTGCGAATAATCCTGAGCTTGCGTTCTTTAAGAAAACACGCGC
>QNBT01000410.1 GCA_003644205.1 Planctomycetota bacterium
CGAAACGAGATTATATGCAGATAATAGAAAACATCCCAAAACTAAAACCAAGAGCGATTGGCGCCCATAAGGGCGACTTCGGGAAGGTGTGCATTATAGGCGGTAGTATCGGCATGAGCGGGGCGGCGGCTATCGCCGGGAGCGCCGCGCTTCGGGCGGGAGCCGGCCTGGTCCGCCTGGCAACGCCGAGGAGCGTGCTACCGATAGTAGCTGCAATAGAGGCGTGCTATACGACCATACCACTGCCGGAAGATGTTGCCGGGTGTATATCGGCTGATGCTATTGGGCTTATCTTACAACTTGCCGGGCAAAATGATGTCATGGCTTTTGGGCCGGGTGTGAGTGTAGCGGCGGGCGTTCGCCGGGTTTTGGACAAGCTGATTGCCCAGGATGGGCTAAGATTGGTGATTGACGCCGATGGTCTGAACTGCCTGGCCAAAAGCAGCGACTGGCTCGAAAGAAAAAAAGCCTCACTTATCTTAACCCCGCATCCGGGTGAAATGAGAAGACTCTGGGACAGGCTCTTCAGGCGCCAAATGCCGGCGGATAGAACCGACCAGGCTGCGGAACTTGCGCAAAAGGCAGGCTGTACGGTTGTGCTGAAGGGGGCCGGGACGGTTGTTACCGATGGCGGCGACAGGGTGTATGTGAATACGACCGGTAATCCCGGCATGGCAACAGCGGGCTCGGGCGATGTTCTGACGGGAGTAATAACCGCCCTTGCGGGGCAGGGACTGGACAACTTCGATGCAGCAGTGTTGGGCGTTTACATCCATGGCCTTGCCGGCGATATAGCCGCCGAAAGAACCGGCCAGGTCAGCTTAATCACAACTGATATTATTGATTCACTTGGCGAAGCCTTTTTGCAGCATTTGAAAGGACAAACGTGAAGGGTCGGCGCCACATTGGCGAAACGGAAATAATCACCGATTCTGATATATACAGGGAGGTTTTGTCAGGCCGGATTCCAAAGGCCGGGGAATTTGTCTGGCTCGGTACGAGCGACCTTAAAGACCTGCACGTTGAAAAAAACGGTTCTATGGTGCCGTTTCTTGAGATTCTTGCAGACCTGGCAAAAAGACAGGTGTTGATAAGGCTCATCCACGCAAAGGAACCCGGCCCGGCTTTCAGACGCGATTTTGACAAGTACCCAATCCTTATCAAGGGTATGGAGCGGATTTTGTGTCCGCGGGTGCATTTTAAGTCGGTAGTAGTTGACGGGCAATTCGCTTATACCGGAAGCGCCAACCTTACCGGAGCGGGGATGGGTGCAAAGAGTGAGAACAGGCGGAACTTCGAGGCCGGGATAATAACTACCGACAAGAAACTAATCGAAAAGATAATGGACCAGTTCGATAGTGTGTGGATGGGTAAATACTGCGACGATTGCGGCAGAAAAAAATACTGCGCCGACTACAAAGATATCCTGCAGCCATGAAATATGACAGAGTTGCAAAGGTGCAAGGGTGGGGGGGAAAACGTCGAACATCGAACGTTCAACTTTCAACGCCGAATGTGGAGCCGCTGCGCGGGTGTTTTGTTTTTTAACCGCGGATTTCACAGCAAATTTGGTGCGAGATTCCTCAACATTCGCTTTTCACGGCCAAACAAGTTTGACCGTGCCACCCATTGCTTCGCTTACCGCGGGCTACTATCTATCGCTCCTTCAAGACTGACGTCGGGCCAGTTTTGCGGGGAGGGCTTTTATGTCTTCGAGGATCATGTAGAGGCTCGGTACCAGCAAAAGTGTAATCATTGTTGCAAAGACAACCCCGAAGGCGAGCGAAATGGCCATCGGTATAAGGAACCGGGCCTGAATGCTCTTTTCAAGCAGCATCGGGAGCAGACCAAAAAAAGTCGTCATTGTGGTGAGCATAATGGGCCTGAACCTGCGCGTAACGGAATCGCGAATTACCTGTGAAAGTTCGATTCCGCTTGCACGCTCCCTGTTTATCAGGTCAATCATAATCAGAGAGTCATTTACAACCACGCCGCAAAGCGCGACAATTCCGAATAATGACAGAATGCTCAGGTTGAAGCCCATTAAAAGATGCCCGATGGTTGCTCCAACTATGCCGAATGGAATTGCAGACATAACAATCACCGGCTGGGCGTAGCTTCTGAACTGAACGGCTAACAGGCCGTATATGGCTAACATAGCAATTGCGAAATTAATTCGCAAAGAGCCTAACGATTCGCTGCGTTCTTGTTGCGCCCCTGCGAAGCGGTAGGTTAGTCCGGGGTACTGCTCCATCAGCTTAGGCAAAATATTCCTGGCCAGGTCGGCATTAATCTCGCCTGCATTTGCGACGGCCTCATCGACATCGGCGGTAACGTTAATAACCCTTCGGCGGTCAACCCTTCGGATATTGGCATAGCCCCGGCCATAACTCACATCGGCGACGGTGTTAAATGGTATCCTGGTTCCGTCGGAAAGTCTGACCCGCATATTTTCTATGTCTGCCAGACTTGTTCGCTCGTTTTCGGGGTAGCGCACCATTACACGAATATCGTTCTTACCCCGCTGGATACGCTGGGCCTCTTCACCATAAAAGCCCTGTCTCACCTGCCGGGCGAGGTCTGCGAGTGTCAGGCCAAGTGTCCTGCCGGTATCTTTGAGCGA
>QNBT01000411.1 GCA_003644205.1 Planctomycetota bacterium
CGGGCGGATACATCGTCTTGGCCAACATAGACCAGTGCGCGTAGTAAACTTTGTAGCTCAGGGAACAATCGAGCACGGTATGCTTTCGTTGCTGTCATTTAAACAGTCCCTTTTCTCAGGTGTTCTGGACAAAGGAAAGGACGAGGTCTTTCTTGGCGGAACACGGCTGAAACGCTTTATGGATTCAGTGGATAAGGCCACAAATGCCATCCCTGAACCAATGCCCCAACAAGCTAAGGCCGGAGGAGACGGTGATGGTACAGAACAAAAAGTTTCAGTTAAAGCTGAAAAGAAAGAAGAGTCGGAAACAGTACAGCAACAAGCATGGGACGATCTTGTTTCAACAGGCTTATTTCTTGATAAGCTTGGCCGGACTATACTTGGCCAGGAAGGCCAACCACAGCAGTTGGGGTCGGAGGCATTTTCTGGATTAAAAATTGAGACGGATAAAGCTACCGGTCAACGTCATCTGAAATTACCGATACCCCAAAAGGAGGTTCTTCAGGGTATAGCCAATCTGCTCAATGAATTTTCAAAGAAGATGTAATGCTCCAACCAATTCTGTTGCCTTTCAGATTAAAATTTGCGTATGGATTGAAGGTGCCATCTTATGGAACAAATCTCAATATCTATCGAAGAATCTGCAAAAAATATCCAACTATTGACAAGCGAAAGGTGTTGTTGGACTTAATTGAAAAAAGCGGCATTAAAGGAAAGTGGTTTGCAGATGCAAAAACTGCCGGACAGAACTGTCGAAAAGAGTGCTGAAGGAATCAAACAGAATTAAAGCTGATCTAAGAGAAACTATTCTTGGATTTTTAAATCAAGAGACGCATAATAAAACAAGTCGATAGTTCAGGCCGCATTTTTTCGGCATATAGCAACAACTCTATTGACCAGTGCCTTTTAGCAGTTTTATAAGATTTTGTGGAGTGAGCATCCGGAGGTCGCTTTGTTTTTCAATGAAGGGTTTCACATCTGCGATAACTTTGTTCCAGTCAAATTCTGATACTCTCATGACAATCTGCTGTCTCCAATTTTCTTCGGTCAATTCCGCCCCTGACCATTCGGTTTGCTTTAGGGCATTATTTAATAAAAGGATATTAGGTTCCGGCCAGGTTCTGTCGGAAAGGTACCACATCAGATCGTAAACATCCCTGCCTTTGGTATATTTGCGAGTTGTTAAAGCATGCAGCTTACCCGCCAACAAAGAGCTTTTGTCATAATGCTGAAGATTCAAAAGACAATGTTTTCTTACGATACTGGTTTCCAGTTTTGCTCCGGCTGGAGGGTTGGAATCGATTTCTACTTTGATTGAAATGACCTCAGAGCTAAGAGGCGACAGGTCCAGTTCATAAAGCAGGCCGGGGAATTTGATAAATGCGGCTCTTACTGTTTTGGCGATCTTGGCTTTAACTGTTACCTCGTAGTCTTCTGCAAGGAATCTGTTCTTGACTTTTTTCATAAGCTCTTCAAAGTTATCTTCCGCACTTGTTTCCGCGATTGAGAAATCCAGGTCCTCGGAAAAACGCGGCATCGAATACAGGAATCTCAAGGCAGTTCCGCCTACAAATGCCCAGTCCACAAAAACTCCATTTTCCTGAAGGCATTCGAGTGTTCTTGCCTGCAGATATTCGCGGACGATACATCTGGCAAAATTAGTATCCTGAATTTTTCCAATCTGCTGTTTTAAGTAATCCTTCATAATTCAATACCCTCACTTTGGTCGAGAATTCTTTCAATATTGTCCAGCGCCCTGTTGAGTTTAGGGCTTTGGAATCTTTCTACGAATTCACGCAGCACCACTCTGTTAATCTGCTCAAAGTTCTGAAGCCTCAGTTCCTCGATAAACGCTTTTTTCTCGCCGCCGCCAGTTAGGTAGATAAGATCAAGCAGTGCTTTCTCGGGATGTGCGATAAAAGCAGTTTGTCCGAATTTAAGTTCGACTTGTTGATAGCCCCAGAAGTATTTTTTGCTTACATGCCTGAATTCAAACCTGCCCAGAGGAGTTTCAATCGTTTGAGGCCTGCCAGTGGTGATACTTGTAACAGCAGGGACGAACTCGGGGATCATTGCGTACCAGGACAAGGCAGAGTGGAGACTTACGTAAGAAGCCTGCTTTAGGCTGTTGGCGATGCTGAATGGCTCTGGGGCAACTTTTCTGTAAGGTTCTGCGAGTGTGTAAAGGCCTTTATGCAGTCTAATAATTTTACCATCCTTAACCCACCTGTTGATTTGTAGTCTGATTTGGGCCAGATTTTCCCCGGCAGACAGAAACCTGACTGTAAAAACCGGCAGGACAGAGACTTTTTCTAATAAATTTACAAACTTCATAACAACATACTATCATAAAAGATAAAATAATGCAATGGCTATTTCGTCATAAAACAGCTAAAACTTGAGCAGAGACATATAAAAGCGGGCAAAATCAGCAAATTCTCACTTTTTACTCATTTACGGCTTGCCTTGCTCAACTGCCCCCAAAAACAAAAAAATGTTATTAACGTCCCAAAGTTTGGGGGTAATCCGGTTATTCCCTTTCCAAACAAATAATCGCGTTTAACGCTTTATCAGCTACCGGCAGCATAACAAACCTGTAAGTTCTCTTGTGCCCAAAG
>QNBT01000412.1 GCA_003644205.1 Planctomycetota bacterium
AAAAACAGAGGGGTTTTTTATCTGATGATGCTCGGGTGCACCCGACGGGAGCGGGGTTTGCGCAAGCTAAACGGCTCAACCGGAGGTGAAAGCGTTTAAGATGTGGCGTTTAATCCAATAGATTCAATAGAGAGGAAGAATAGAGATGAAGCATTGCACATCTAAGAGAAAATAATATTGGCTGTGAAATATATTATCCGGTGCCAAATGAAAAGTTGTGTTGTGGAGAACATTTTGTCTTTTGTCAGCTAATGGTTTTTGGTGTTACTTTTATAGTCAAGCAGAAAGGGATGTGTTGTGGGTTCAGATAAAGATATTCTAGCAATTATCCCTGCTCGGGGTGGATCAAAGGGAATTCCACGAAAAAACATAAAGCATTTAGCAGGAAAGCCGTTGATTGCCTATACAATTGAACACGCATTAAAAAGTGAGCGAATTGACAGAGTTGTGGTATCTACCGATGATCCTGAAATTGCTTCTGTTTCCAGCAGTTATGGCGCCGAAGTAGTCTGGCGTCCTGAAGCAATAAGCGGTGACATGGTATCTTCAGAATCAGCTTTGCTGCATGTTCTGGAGCACCTTTCACAAAAGGAGAGCTATGAGCCGGAACTGATTGTATTTCTTCAATGCACTGCGCCTTTAATTAATACGCAAGATATTACTGGAACGATAAATGCAATACTGGAAACAGGAGCTGATACCGCACTTGCCGTGACTAATTTTCATTATTTTCTTTGGCAAGAGGATAAAAACGGTGATGCCACAGGAATCAATCATGACAAGAATATCAGATTATTGAGACAGCAACGCTCTCCTCAATATCTGGAGGCTGGGGCAGTGTATGTTATGTGCTGCAAGGGATTCAAGAAGAATAAACACCGATTTTTTGGGCGAACAGTGATGCATGTGATTCCTCGGGAACGATGTTTTGAGATAGATGATATGGTAGATTTTCAAATCGCTCAGATATTGGTCAGCGATCGAGAAAAACATTTGAGGATACAAAAGCTGCCTGAGGTTATCGGTGCCGTTGTATTTGATTTTGATGGGGTCTTTACTGATAATAAAGTTATAGTCTTTGAGAATGGCAGTGAAGCGGTCATATGTAATCGCAGTGATGGCCTGGGATTAAGCCTACTCAAAAATATAGGTTTTCCACTATTGGTATTATCAAGCGAAAAGAATTCAGTTGTACAGAAGAGATGTAATAAGTTAGGGATTGAATGTATCAATAGTGCTGAAGATAAAGTTTCTATTTTATTACAGTGGCTAAATAAGCACAATATTGCTCCCGCAACTGTAGTGTTTATTGCTAATGACATCAATGATATAGAATGTATGAAAGTGATAGGTTGCCCGATTGCAGTATCAGATGCTCATCCATCCATACGATCGGTTGCGCAGATTGTTTTAGAAATGTCGGGGGGGGAAGGGGCTGTCAGAGAAGTTGTAGATTTGATCTTAAAAAAAGTTGGAAAGGGCACATGATGTCAAAAACAGTTAAAATTGGTAACAATCTAATTGGTGATGGTTACCCTGTGTATATAATCGCCGAGATCGGTATTAACCACAATGGAGATATTAATATAGCCAAGAAGTTGATTGATGCTGCGGTATTATCCGGTTGTGACGCTGTCAAATTCCAAAAGCGTACTCCGGAATTGTGTGTCCCACCTGAACAGCGAAATTTATTAAGGGAAACACCATGGGGATATATCACATATATAGATTATAGGGAGAAGGTTGAGTTGTCCCGGGAGGATTATAATGAAATAGATCGTTATTGTAAAGAAAAGCATATTGAATGGTTTGCTTCATGTTGGGATAAACCATCGGTAGATTTTATTGAGTCGTTTGATCCGGTTTGCCACAAAATAGCCTCTGCACTTTTGACCGATAACGAATTGTTGCAGTATGTGAACAACAAAAACCGGACAACAATCCTATCTACCGGCATGTCTACTATGGAAGAAATAGAACATGCGGTTTCACTGTTGGATAAGAAACGGTTGGTTCTTTGCCACACAACGAGCACGTATCCATGTAAGATTGAAGAAGTCAACATGAGGATGATTGATACATTGAAAAAACAATTTGATTGCCCGGTCGGATATTCTGGGCATGAAATTGGCTTGCAAATAACTATCGGAGCTATTGCCAAAGGTGCCTGTTTGGTAGAAAGGCATATTACTCTTGACCGAGCAATGTGGGGCAGTGACCAGGCAGCATCAGTGGAACCTTATGGTCTTATGAGGTTGGTACGGGATATTCGCGTGATTGAAAAATCATTTGGTGATGGAATTAAGAAGATATATGAAAGCGAGATCCCTATCAGACAAAAACTGAGGGGGAAATAGGTGAGCATGCGTCTGACTATGAAACACAAGTTTTGCTTGTTGTGTGATTAGATATGGTTTTAACCCAAGAATATAATTCGGTTGTCAGGAAAACCTCTTGTCGCATGGACAATAGAGCAGGCAAAAAGCAGTAAATATCTTGATAAGATAATTGTAAGCACAGATGATAAAACAATTGCCGTCATATCAGAGGAATATGGAGCTGCGGTGCCTTTTGTCAGGCCAAAAGAACTGGCAACCGATACAGCAAC
>QNBT01000413.1 GCA_003644205.1 Planctomycetota bacterium
GCATTCGACTCCGGCGTTGATAATGAGTTTGACTACCTCGTCGGCGATAAATTCTGGCCCATCCAGCCCGGCCAACGCGTAGAAGCGCCCTTCGGCCGAAACAACAAACTCCAGACCGGCTTCTGTGTCAATATAGACACCAAACCGCAAAGCGGGCGCAAATTTAAGCTAAAAACCATCAAGCGCATAATCGACAAAGCCCCGCTCCTTGATGTCCAGCTTCTTGATCTTGCGAAGTGGATAAGCAGGTATTACGTCTGCCCCCTCGGTCAGGTCCTCGCCGCAATGGTCCCAGCCGCAGTAAAAAAGGGCACCGGCGTAAAAAAAACAAAATTTGCCCACCTCGCATCCGAAGAAAATATTAAGGTCTCGAAGAAGCAGCAGGCCATCATCGATACATTAAAGGCCCACCGGGCCCTCACCGCCGCCGCCGGCATAGAAAAATCAAGACTCCTCGACTTAGCGAACGTCTCGACAGACGGCCCCTTAAAAAGGCTCGCCCAAAAAGGCATCATCAAGCTCGCCGAGCGCGTTGTTTTTACCCACCTGCCCGCAATCCCTGAAAAGTTCACCACCGCGCCCGGCAAAGTCGTCTTAAATGCCGAGCAAACCGGCGCCCTCACAAAAATCAATCAGGCAATAAACAAACGCACCTTCTCCGTCACAGTCCTCCACGGCGTTACCGACAGCGGAAAGACGGAGCTATACATCCGCGCCATCCACACCGTAATAAAACAGCACCGCCGAGCGATAGTCTTACTCCCCGAGATAGCCCTCACCACCCAGACCATCCAGCGTTTCAGCGCCCGCTTCGACCGCATTGCCGTCATGCACTGCCGCCTCACCGCAAGCCAGCGGAACGCACAATGGCAAAAGATAAAGGCCGGTAACGCCGATGTCGTCATCGGTGCCCGCTCTGCGGTCTTTGCGCCACTGTCCGACCTCGGCCTCATCGTTGTCGATGAGGAGCACGAGCCAAGCTACAAACAGGACACCGTCCCGCGCTATCACGGCCGAGACGTTGCTATCAAAAGGGCTCAACTGGCAGGCGCACACTGCATCTTAGGCTCCGCCACCCCTTCGCTCGAAACCCTTACAAATTGCAAAACGAAAAAGCACTATCAGCTTGTCAAACTCTCGAAACGAGTCATGGACCTGCCCATGCCCAAGATGTTGCTGATTGACATGTCTGCCCGCTTCGGCCCGCGAGGCGCCGGTCTCATCAGCGCAGAACTTGAGGCAAAGCTGAAAGAGACCCTCGCAAAAAACGAACAGGTCATACTCCTCTTAAACCGCCGCGGCTACAGCAATTTTATCTTCTGCCCGAGCTGCCGCCACACCCTCCACTGCCAGAACTGCGATGTAACCCTGACCTTCCACAAACGCCGCACCGCCCCTGACCTGGGCCCCACCATCACCGGCCCGCACATGCACTCCGGCTACGCAATCTGCCATTATTGTCTCGCCCAGACCCTTGTGCCCCAGCGTTGCCCCCTGTGCAGCAAGCAAATGACAATGCTCGGCCTCGGCTCACAAAAACTCACCGAAGAGCTGTCTAAGAAGCTCCCGTCTGCAAGGGTGTGTCGGGTGGACAGCGACTCGATGGCTGCTGCCGACGCAGGCCGATACTGGCAGGTTCTCCGCGATTTCGCCGCCGGCCGAATCGATATACTCGCAGGCACTCAGATGTTAGCCAAGGGCCTGCACTTTCCAAACGTTACCCTCGTCGGAATCATCAGCGCCGACACCTCGCTTTCACTCCCCGACTTTCGCTCCAACGAGCGGACCTTTCAATTGATTTCTCAAGTCGCCGGCCGGGCCGGCCGAAGTGCCAAACCAGGCGTTGTATTCGTACAGACCTTCATGCCCGACCAGCCCGCAATACAGTTTGCCATAAAGCACGATTACGCCGGCTTCGTCGCCGCCGAATTAACTCATCGCCAAAAGTGCAATCTACCCCCATACTGGCGAATGGCGATTGTGCACATGCGCGACACAAAGTTCGACAAATTGGAGGCCGCTTGTGCGGCCATGCGCTGGCGTCTCGACGCCATTATCGAATCTGAAGGACTCAGCATTAAGCTCCGCGGCCCAATGCCCGCAACTATCAGCAGAATCCAGCGTTACCACCGCATGATAATTATCCTCCAGGCCCCCGACCCCGCACCATTACAAAACCTCTTTACAACCCTCCGCTCCGCCCCCCCCATCAGACCTGCCGTCATGACAGCCATTGACATTGATCCAATAAACCTTTTATAAATAGGCATGGTTCAATTCTGGGTGGCACCTATAAAGAGCTCTGTATCAAGCTAAAAAACCCCTGTTTGCTCAAAAAAGTTTGATTAGAGGGCAATTCTTTCGTTCCAACTGCCTTAAATGACCTTTATAATAACAGGTTGCAATCCCATACTACTCTGCGAAGTAGCACTTCGCTACGGAGCACGAGCTCGCGGGAATTTTATACCCTCAAGGGTATAGTTCTGTTATCAGCTACCGGCAGCATAACAAACCTGTAAGTTCTCTTGTGCCCAAAGAGAATTTGCCGTTGCTTTTGCCCGACAAAAAGGTTACTATCTCCTTGCCGATACGGAGGATAGGGCAGGGA
>QNBT01000414.1 GCA_003644205.1 Planctomycetota bacterium
AGGTGCCGGGCGATAACCGGACACTTTGCCTTCAGGATAAAGAATACGTTCCTGTCCACATCACTTAGGGTCTCGTAATTGCCCTGGCCCTTGGCTATGATTAAATCCGCCTCGTCGAATCGCCTGCGAAAACCCTCACTACACGTCTCTAAAATGGTCCCCGGATTGTCCGAGCCGTTTTCAGTAACCTCCACCACCTCCGTCAAACCAGTAATCTCGGCGTCTTCCATAGTCGCATCGTTTATCACTGGCGCACCCTTTACAACGCATGTGATTTTCTCACAGGGCAACTGCTCAACCAGCAATCGGTCGAACACAATCTCACCGGCATTATCACAAAGATAAAGAATCCGGCTCGCCTCCTTAACAGCAGCGGCAAAATTTTCTATCTGGCTCGTGTCCCAATCCGCTGTAAGCGAATCGTCGATTACTTCCTCAACTTCTGTTGTGCTCAGCGAACTGCTTACGCCGAAATCGATGATATTGCCCGCAATCGCCAGCCGAACTGCTGTCTCAAGAGGCTTTACAGAACCGGCTATTAGTCTCTTCAAATCCGGATACAGGCGCAGGGCTAAAGCATTGAACTTTTGTTTTATTTCTTTATACGGGTCATCTTTACCGGTAACCTGCCGAATCACTCGATGAATCCTGCCCCCCATAGCTGGAGGACTTTGGTCCAAATCCATCTCGGCAGCCAGTGCAAGAACCCGCCGAACCACTTGCTCACAAGCCTGCTCATTGCCGCTGACCAGCCGGGCCGCCTCAAGTGCCTGTCGAACAAAACAAGGAATACATTCCAGATAACTTTGCACAAACAATACCTTTCAGCCCTGAATATTACCTTTCCTCTTTCTGTCTTCTGACTCCTGTCTTCTGTCTTCTGTTCACTGACAATATATTATATAATACGGGCATATGCCCATAACTGTCCAGTAAAAAATCTGAAAAAACCAAAAATTTTTGCATTTTGAGTAGTGCGTCTTAGGGAATAGGCTGGCTATCGAACCTTAAAAAGCTGTGCAAGCTGCTCCAATTTCCATACAATAGTTTAAGCTTCTCGGCTTGGGGCAACTCAAATGCATGCCCCAACACTGTCCGGATTTCATTATGAAGATAATTGCTGACGAAAATATTCCATTTGTTGAAGAGTGCTTTTCATCGCTTGGCGGCACCAAAGCAGTTCCTGCCGGTGAGATAACCGCCGATGCCGTGCGCGATGCCGATATCCTGTTGGTACGAAGTGTTACAAAGGTCAATGAAGAGCTGTTAAAGAAAAGCAGTGTAAAGTTTGTCGGCTCAGCTACGAGCGGTTTCGAACATATCGATATCGAGTTTCTGCAGACCAACGGTGTCGGTTTTGCTTACGCGCCCGGCTCAAATGCAAACTCTGTCGCTGAATATGTAGTCGCTGCGCTTTTGGCCGTTGCAAAAAAGCACAAATTCGAACTGCAGGCCAAATCAATCGGTATCATCGGCGCAGGGCATATCGGCAGCAAGGTCGCCGACAAGGCAGCCGCTCTCGACATGGAGGTCCTCTTAAACGACCCGCCCTTACAGAGACAGACGCACGACCCAAAATATCTGCCCTTAGAGCAGCTTTACGGTTGTGATTTTATAACGATGCATACACCGCTTACGTTTGAAGGTGTTGACAAGACTTATCACCTTGCCGACGAAGCGTTCTTCGATTCATTTAAGAAGGGGGCCTTCTTCATTAACGCCGCCCGCGGCGCCGTGGCCGATACCAATGCCTTAAAGAAAGCGATAAGGTCGGGCAAATTAGCCGGTGCGGTTGTGGATGTGTGGGAGAATGAGCCGAACATTGACAATGAGCTGATTCTCAGGGCCGATTTGTCCACGCCGCACATCGCCGGCTATTCACTCGACGGCAAAGTTGCAGGAACGATGATGATATACGAAGCAGCCTGCGAACACTTCGGCATCGGCCCGAAATATACCGCTGATGATTTTCTCCCGCCATCCGAGAAACCTGAAATTACGATTGACCCCGACTCCGGCACCGAGCAAGATATAATCCATGACACGGTCCAGCAGATTTATGTTATAAACCGCGATGACTTCAACACGCGGGAGATTTTGATTGTCCCGCCTGAGCAAAGGGCAAAGTGGTTTAATGATTTGCGGGCTGATTATCCGGTGCGCAGGGAATTTCAAAATACACAGATTGTCTTTACACAACCGAGCGAAACACTTGCATCGAAATTAAAGGGCATTGGATTCAGGGCATGAGTAAAGCTGACATATTGACCTGGCCCGGCGGCAGCTTGGACTTCTCCACGGGCTGTATCGCGATGGGTGTCTTGAATGTTACACCGGACTCGTTCAGCGACGGCGGCGAGTTTCTTGATGCCGATAAAGCCGTCGCCCACGGTGAATATATGGCAGGGGCAGGTGCTGCTATAATCGACGTTGGAGCGGAATCGTCCCGGCCGGGTTCTGAGCCGGTCGGCGCAGACGAGCAGATAAAAAGGGCAATCCCGGTAATTGAGCGATTGGCGCAGAAGATTGAAATCCCAATCAGCATTGACACGACCGACGCTATCGTTGCAAAAGTCGCGCTGGAAGCCGGTGCATCTATGATTAAC
>QNBT01000415.1 GCA_003644205.1 Planctomycetota bacterium
GGCGTAATGGAGGCCGGTGTCGTTAAACAGCTCGCTCATCCGGATATTGGCCCGTGGACACTCGGCCACGCAAAGGCAGCACCCTTTACACCGCTGTTTGTCTATCTTGATATCAGCCATAAAGTGCCAAAAACCTTTTTAATACACCTCTGTCAGCCAAACTAATGTAACGTGTCAACCGGAAGAAATCAACATTATTTTTCCCCTGTTTGACAACCAGGAAGTTTTTCACCAATAACCACAATCCTAATTAGTATCTGTTGCGGAAAGCCGAATTTGTCCTGTCACCCCTGCCCCGCATCCCCGCCTTCGCGGGGACAAGCTTCGCAGGAATGACAAAATACCGTTTCCGCAACAGGAACTACACTAACATCGATGCTTGCGGCAAGAACAACTCTCTCCTGCGTAAAATCAAGAACCGTTCGCAAAAATTGTGGCCGGCCACCGACGAAAACCAGATTACTGACAGGGATCAACCACGAAATGAGCCTGCGGCCTGTGGAAAAGCGTGCCTGCGACTACTTTGCCCTTGATTCGCATGGCGTTTTCCCACGCTCGATATGTTTCAAATCCTGGGCCGTTTATCAATTCATCCGCAAATCTGCCCATGGCGAGAATCCAATCACCCTGTTGATACCTCTCCTGGGCCTGTGATATGTCCTGGGCTATCGGCACTTCCCTGCCAAAATAATGGACTAATCTCGAAGCAACATCATGATATGCGGTCAGATTATCCGTTGCCGGAACCTGAGCTGCAACCTCCCGCGCAAACGGCCTGACATATCGGGTCGAGCTGTAAGGTATGAGAAAAAATTTGAACGCGAGTGCCAACAAGACACAATAGCCGGCGAAAATCGCAACACAAGCGTGTGTGTTTTTCTTCCTTGTAAATAATATCAACACAACGCTCAGCATAATCAATGCCAATACGCCAAGTATTATTGTCGGTCGAATGAACTGCGGTTCTAATCGGTAGTAAGAACCGACTCCAAGCACTCCGGCTACGATGGCGCCGGCATAAAACAAGAGCAAATTTCGGGAGAACATAGCAGTGTAGGCCTGTCGGCTAAATACCATATCCTCGAACAAGACCCCGCTCAGTATCGCCATAGCCGGCATCGCGGGAAGTATATAGTGCATTCTTTTGCCGCCTGATACTGACATGACCACAATATCAGCCACGAACCAGAGCCACAGAAACAGCAGCGTCTCCTGCTTTTTGCCCCATACGCGGTAGAAGGGCGCGGCCAGTGCTATCGGCACAAAAGGGGCCCAGGGCAGCATATACTGAAACATTACATATGAATAATAATAGAAAGGTTTATTGCCGGCGGCATAGGAGCCCATAAAACGGCTAACAAATTCTCTCTTCCAGAACGTGATATTACTGATGATTTGTCCGTCGCCAGTTAAGGCGGCTAATCTTGCCATCACACAAACAGGCCAGGCTAAAACGATTACCAGAAAAATAATCGTACCCGCTATCGGCAGCGTCTTTGGCAGCAGCTTCCACCTGCGGAAGATCAGGAAATACAAAAACAACGGCACAAGAATCAACGGCAGGGGGGCAGGACCTTTGGCTAACATCGCCAAAGCAAAGCTTAGCCAGAACACCAACATGTAGATTTTCTGTTTTTTCCGCTGGGTGGCAAGCATCGCCGAGTAAAAGGCCAGAAAAGCTATCGTTACAAAACATGTAAGTGCCATTTCCGGGCGGGCGCTGTGGCCGTAGCGAACGAACGCAAGGGATGTTGACCATATAAGGGCCGCAATTACCGCAATTCTAAATGTCAACTGGCGGCTGACAAAGTAAAGTATCGCGCCGACCGAAAGCATCGCACAGAGTACGCTCGGCAGCCTGGCAGCTATCTCATCGACTCGCCCGGTAAACTTTGCAATTGTCGCGACGAACCAATAATTAAGCGGGGTTTTTTGAAGACGCAACTCGCCGTTGTATGTCGGTACTACCCAGTCGCCGCTTTTCAGCATCTCGCGTGCGGTAACGGATACATAGCTTTCATGATCGCCCAACGGCTTTGCGCCCAGCATCCAGGCACAGGCAATTACCGAGATCGTCATCACGGCTAAAACTATAAGGGCTTTCGAGTTGTTTGGGGTGAGTTGCATATTTGGGCTGCATTTAACTGTTAAGACTTTATCAGTCTGATTATCTCCTCAAGGTCGTTGGGTGCTTCGGCGGGTGGATTACTGAACGGGTCCTGATTTTCCTTGTGATAATTCACCGTTACGTCGGGGTTTTTGAGAATGTGCCCGGTCAAAACACAAGCCACCCTTTCTCCCGCCTCTACTACCCCGTCAGCCCGCAGGTGCTTCAGTCCCACTATCGTCGCCGCAGAGGCCGGTTCACAACCCAGTCCATACCTACCCACCAGCGCCTTGGCATCAACAATCTTCTCATCGCTGGCAGCCAAGACAACCCCCCTGCAAACATCCGGTGCCCGCAAACACTTCTTCAGATTCACCGGCCTGGATGGCCGCCTCGGCCATTATCTCATTGCCCTTTAGCAAAACCTTTTTCGATATTGTACTCAAATGTAATTAGCTCCAATTTTCATATTATACTCATCGATTGCTCAGCCACAGA
>QNBT01000416.1 GCA_003644205.1 Planctomycetota bacterium
AGGCAGTCGCGAGGAATCATCGCCCGACGTTGATACAGTACACGCCTGAATTGCTGACACATCTTATTACCCTGTCAGCGGGCATTGCGGTGGTTGCGTTTTTGCTGTATGGGTTGAGCGAACGGACTGTTGCCCAGTTTGGGACGAGCTATTTTATTTATACATTGCCTTTGGTTGTTTATGCGGTTTTCAGATTTGCGATGCTCTCAATGAAGGGGACGTATCCCGGCCCTACGGAGCTTATTTTGCGTGACAGGCCTTTTCAGTTGACAATTGTCATGTGGATGGTGCTCATGCTTGTTTTCATCAGTTACAGCAGAAATATTGAGTTGTGGATACAAAGTCTTTACTGACGATTGGTTAGGCAGGAGCAAACTATGAGCAAGGTTGCGGTTATAAGGACCAAACCCGAGACGGTTCTGCAGGATGTTAAGCGAGTTATGCAATTGGCAGGGGTTTCAGGCGCCCTGAATGCTGAGGTGCCGACAATTCTGAAGAATAATCTTTCGTGGCATCTGATGTATCCCAGCGCTAATACCACGCCGTGGCAGTTGGAGGGTACGATACTCGGTCTGCGCGAGGCAGGTTTTGCGGATCTGGTGTGTGTGGAAAATGAAACGGTGGTAACGAGTGCAAAGGTAGGGGAGGTTCTGAATAAGCAGAGGCCGGTTTGTGAGCACTACGGTGTTCCTATTAAGTATAACTTCAAGAAAACCGATATGAAGTGGCAGCGTTACACCCCTGGTGCGAAGATGAATGTGCTCGACGATATTTATCCGGATGGCATTTATATACCGGATTTTTTTCACGGCAAGAATGTAGTACATCTGCCGACGATTAAATGTCATATCTATACGAATTTTACCGGTTCGATGAAAAATGCCTTTGGGGGGCTTCTCGACAACAAACGGCATTATTGCCATTCGAGGATTCATGAGGCGCTTGTTGATCTGCTTGCGATTCAAAAAGAGATTCACCCGGGCATCTTTACAGTAACCGATGGAACTACTGCCGGCAATGGAGCGGGGCCGAGGACAATGGTTCCGGTGGCCAAGAATGTTTTGTTGGCCTCGGCTGATTGTGTGGCGATAGACGCGGTCTGTGCGAAAATGATGGGTTTTGAGCCGATGGCTCACAAATTCATTCGCCTTGCACATGAGCAGGGGCTTGGCACCGGCAGGGTCAGCGAGATAGAGATAGTCGGTGATGTTGATGTGAGTAAAGAGGACTGGAATTTTGAAACCGGGGATAACGCGGCTTCCTGTGTGGGCAAGTTGTTTTGGTTTGGCCCGATGCGATGGCTTGAGGAGCTGATGTTTCATACACCAGTTGTGTACATTTTTATCCTGGCTTCGGCGATTTTTCACGACAAGATTTGGTATCCTTCGCGAGGCAGAAGGGCTGTGAATGCCTGGCTTAAAGAGAGCCGGTGGGGCGGGCTGTTCGCGGATTATCAGCCGGGCGAAAACAATCCTTAATAACAAAAGGCTAAGGTATGATACGAATAATTTGTGTATGCGGTGCCCGGCCTAATTTTATGAAGGTAGCGCCTGTAATGCGGGCGTTTGAGGCAAAGGGTGGTTTCGAGATACTCTTAGTGCATACAGGGCAGCACTACGATGATAATATGAGCAAGCTCTTTTTCGATGAGCTTGGTATCCCCCGGCCGGATATAAATCTGGAGGTCGGCTCAGCAAGCCATGCGGTTCAGACAGCCGAGATTATGAGGCGTTTCGAGCAGGTGGTGCTGGATTTTCGGCCTGATTATGTACTTGTTGTAGGCGATGTGAACAGCACTATCGCCTGTGGACTCGTGGCGGTGAAGTTGGGTGTGAAACTTATTCACGTTGAGGCAGGTCTGCGAAGCTTCGACCGGACGATGCCGGAGGAAATTAACCGCGTATTGACGGATACAATAAGCGACTTGCTGTTTGTAACCGAGCAGTCAGGGCTTGACAATCTTAGCAATGAAGGGATTGACTCGGCCAAGGTGCATTTTGTTGGCAACGTTATGATTGATACATTGCTTGCAAACAAGGCAAAGACGGATAAATCGGACGTATTGGAGCGGCTGGAGCTTAGGAGTAATGAGTATGCGGTAATAACATTGCATCGGCCGAGCAATGTCGATGACATGGGCGCTTTTGGCCAAATTGTTGCTGCGTTTGAAGAGATTGCTAAGGAGATGAAGTTAGTCTTCCCAATTCATCCGCGGACACGGGACAATATTAAAGGCGGAGAGCTTGAGAAGCGAATGGAGGCGCTGGCGAACCTTATATTGCTTGAGCCGGTTGGATATTTGGACTTTTTGTGTCTGATGAGCAATGCCGCTTTGGTACTGACGGACTCGGGCGGTATACAGGAGGAGACGACAATACTTGGTGTGCCGTGCATGACACTGCGTGAAAATACGGAGCGGCCGGTAACAATTACGGAGGGGACAAATCGACTTGTGCATGTAACCGCTGAGGATATTTTGCATAATTATCGTCAAATCAGGGATGGGGGCGCAGGTAGTAGCCGCGGGATTCCGGAATTATGGGACGGCAAGGCTGCCAAGCGGATCGCAAGAATAATTTTTGAAGCGTGAAGTGAGCCGAACAAT
>QNBT01000417.1 GCA_003644205.1 Planctomycetota bacterium
ACATCCTTTTTGCTGCGGAGGGAGCAACGGAATTGGCCGTCGGCAAGCTCGACAAATAGTGCGGCGACCTCGACGGAGGTCAGTCTTTGGCATTCGTCGATTAGATTTTCGGTGTCTGGACCGGTGGCGCCGGTTTCGTCGAAGTCGGAGCGCATAATGCACTGTGTAGCAACGCGGCCGTCAAAGTGCAATTCGAGACGCTCGAGCATTCTTATCATCAGCTTCATTCGCTGGGGCGAGAAGTTCTGGTACATTTTGCCGTAGAGGAGATTCGGTCGGGCACCGGCGTCGATAAGTTCGGCTGCACAGTGAAAGATTCTGCTGTCGGCGTTGCCGAACCTGAACCAACCGGTGTCGGTGGACAGGGCAACAAAGAGGGCTTCGGCGATGTGGGCGGTCAGGGGCCAATCGGCATATTTAATCAGGTCGAGTACTATCTCGCCGGTGGCGGCGGCGGTTGTGTCAATAAGCTCGACGTCGCCTAATCCATCGTTGGTGATGTGATGGTCAATAACAAGTTTTTTGATTTTCGTTTGTTTGAGCCATTCATCAAGCCGGGGCAACTGGACGTAGCTGTTGGTGTCGATGATTATTACGAGGTCACACCGTTCAAAGTAGCCGGCGGTAATTTGTTCCTTCGTGATGTCGTTGCCCAATATCGGTACCTTCGAGTTGAATAAGAACTCATACCACGAAGCGAGTGGCGAGAGAAAGACAGGATGTGCCTTTTTGCCGAGGTTGGCCAGAATATCACACGTCGCACGGACCGACCCACAGGCATCGCCGTCGGGCCGGATATGCGACGTCAGCAGTACCTCGGTGGAGCTATTTATCAACTCCGCTGCTTTACGAAAGTCAGTTTCATCAACCATTGTATTTCCTTCTTTTTAGCCTCAGAGATCTTTTGGGGCTAACCAAATATGTCCTGAGAAATCACGCTGTCGATTATCTTTTCAACCTTCCCTGTCATTATAACGGAAAATCCATTTTACAAAAGCCGAATTTTGATAAAGCTTTCATATAATCCAAGTAAATTCGTCCTGATTAAAGAACAGGGCATTTAAGGAAGTTTAAAACCAAATTATTGTTGCTGCTTTAGCGCAAATTCGTATAATTGTGAACCAAGCTGTCTGTGGAGTGCCAAAAGGAACCTGGCTATTAGTGTTTAGAAGATTTTGGTCTGAATTGTGAAATTGAAGGTGAAAAAGTGATTCTAAGAGTGTTAAATGAGAAGTTACAGTTAAAGAAAAACAACCGGCCCGCTAAAATCAAGCGAACATTAACCAGTTTTTTGCCCGTTGTTAAGGGTCGAACAGGTCAATGCAACCGTTGCGGTACCTGCTGTAAGCTGCCGAGTCCCTGTCCATTTCTGGCAACCGATGATGACGGTAAATATGTTTGCAAAATCTATTTCTTACGTCCTCTCGCATGCCGTAAATATCCCCGTTCACCAAATGAACATATCACTGCCGATTCTTGTGGCTACTTTTTTAATAAATCAAAGGATTATCCCCGCCGGACAAGCTGAGCAGACTCAGCGGACCCCGCAGTATGCCAATATCAATTCTTCAGACATATCAAAATCCTTTCTATATCCTCATCGAAAAACCTTTTCTTACTAATCAAATTATGACCTATTTTAATAGATTCCCCGACTCCGCACGATACGATTAACACGGCGTTTATAGAAAGACATAACGGCACTGACCGTAATCGCGAGGTCCTGACTGATTTTGAGCCTACCTGTCGCCGTACATGGACTCGTAATAAGCCTGGTACTCGCCTGAAACGACGTGGTCGAGCCAGTCCCTGTTCTCGATGTACCAGTCTATCGCCTTATTTATGCCCTCCTCAAAAGTAACCGACGGCTGCCAGTTTAACTCGGTCATTATTTTGCCTGAATCGATTGCATAACGTCTGTCGTGTCCGGGCCTGTCGGTTACATGCTTAATCAAAGATTCGCTCTTACCTAATCGTTCCAATATCAGGCGCACGACCTCCAGGTTGGTCTTTTCGTTGTTGCCGCCGATGTTGTAGATTTCGCCGGGTTGGGCCTCGGTTAGCACCTTCCAGACGGCGGTACAGTGGTCATAAACGTACAGCCAGTCGCGGACATAAAGGCCGTCGCCGTAAATGGGCAGTTCCTTATCGGACAGGGCGTTGTTTATCATCAGCGGAATCATCTTTTCGGGAAACTGGTACCTGCCGTAGTTATTTGAGCAGCGGGTGATATTGTACCTGAGGCCCCAGGTGTGGCCGAACGCCTTTACAAGATGGTCAGCGGCAGCCTTGCTGGCAGAATACGGCGAGTTGGGACTGAGCGGCGTTTCTTCGGTGAATTTGCCTTCCGGCCCTAAGGCTCCATAAACCTCATCTGTTGAAATCTGGATGAATCGCTCTATGTTCTTATTAAGAGCCGCCTTTAACAGTGTGAGTGTGCCGGTAACGTTTGTTTCGATAAAAATGCCCGGCTCAACGATAGAGCGGTCCACATGGCTCTCGGCGGCGAAGTTGATTATCGCATCGATTTTGTGCTCATCGAGAAGCCTTTCGACCAGCGTGGCGTCGCATATATCGCCCTTTACGAATTTGTGATTGGGGCGC
>QNBT01000418.1 GCA_003644205.1 Planctomycetota bacterium
GGGCGGCGTGCGATTCACCAACTACCTGGATTAACATATTCTTCACTTCGTCGAGCCACACATCAGGTATAGAGTCGAATTCCTCAACCGCCGTGTGATCGACAATAATGCCGGTTGAGCCGGATTCATAGCAGCCAATATCCGGTATGCCTTTCCGGTCCTCGCCACAAATGTCAACAGTCGGAGCTTGTTGTGTGGTTCCCGCGTCAATCGTGTCGCTGCCTGCACTTGGACTGAAATCGTCAGCGGCGTAGTTATTGAACAAGGCGTGAAAGTTCGTATCGTTGGCGTATATTGTACTACCTACCCCCTCTCCATTATCATCATAATCATAAGGGGTACGTGCGTTCCATGTGTTGATAAGGTTATGATGCCTGGATTCAATAGTCGTTTGGTTAGCGTGTTCGGGTATTGAAAGCTCATCTACGATATTGTTTACGAAGCTGCCCACTTCGAGATCATGAGCTAGATCCACGTACCCTAAGATTGTGTTATTAACAAAATCGATACCTTTGGTATCTTCAATAGCAATTGACTGATCGCCTAATCCAGACTGAGCCATGTCATAGATGAGATTGTTCTCGATGAGGAAATTTGCCGAGCCATAGTCATGTCCTTCGTTAACCGGATCGGGCCGCAACATATTCCACAACATGGCGTGGTGTGTACAGTTATACATTTTGTTCCGACGGATAGTGATATTTTTGGTGAAGTAAAAGTTGGTGTTGCCTGGATAATACCCGCCCGGCGTCCAAAACTGGATGCAGTCGAGATGATGTCCCCATGCCACTTCTACCTTGGACACACTACCGGGATCGGCACTTTGACCATAGGCATCATCCGAAGCAATAGTAATAGTCGTCTCGGTTGAACCTGTTATTTCAGCATGGCTAGTAGTCCGTGTTTGTCCGCCGAAACTCGCAGTGATCTTCACATAGCCTTCGTAATAAGGTGCCCAGGATGGTGAGCCGGGCCCCTGGGTAATGGTTAATGTACTGTTGTTGTAGTTGGCGCCCCCTATGTCATCGGTAAAGTAGAATTCAGCTAAGATATCGTATATCTCGCAGTCCTCGATTATGAGATTTTGAATGCAGTTGCCAATGATACCATCGGAGTAGCTGTCATGAATTTTACAGTTTCTGATCACCCAGTCCGAGCCCCAAGCAAGAATGCCGTATCGTCCTCCAGAAATATCACACCCATCGATTGTGATATGTTCGGCGTTCCGCGAATTAATCGGTATGTCGAATGACCTGCGGCGTTCACTGCCCGGCCCGTCAACAGTACATCCATTGAGTTCTATATTCTGACAATAGTTCAGAGAAAGCCCCGTTGTGCCGTCTTCATTGTTAAACGTTCCGGCTCCACGTATGTTGCAGTCTGCAAATGCAACGTGGTTTGCCATCTGGAGGCGAATAAGGTATCTCCATGCCGCCAAGGGGCTGGTTGTCTCAATCGTTATACCCTCAAGTCGCACGTAAAGGTCGCGCAACACACCTCCGCTTCCGATCTCCATTGCTGCTGTACCGGAAGCCGAGATAATAGGTGTCTGTCCAGCATCCGCCTGCCATGATACCCACGCGGTTCGAGTTGTGTCATAGCTAAAGAAGCCATAAGAACCGCTTGCCATGAGAAAGACAATTGTCTCCGAAGGATTCGCGCTGGCATAACTTATCGATTCAGCTAACGTGTATGGATTTGATTGTGAGCCGTTTTCACCTGTTCCGGTGCCATCGACGGATACATAGTAAGTACCCCCAATGGCCGGGGCGGAACATATTAGAATCCAGCAGCTGCACATCAAAAGCAACGACATAGTCATTCGCAAGGGGCTTGTGCACAAGCCATGTTTGAATCTGGGCATTTTTTCTACGCGATGTATCATTTTTGTTCCCCCTTTTGTTTTGGACCGCACCAGAACCGCTCCTCAGTTAAAATGTACGAAATAAATTTAAAACCGCCAAGTTTGCTGTTAACGATCCCCGACACAAGATAATGCCCGACCCTGTTGTAATATAAGAGTGAAGGTAGCGTAGCGGGAAACGAATAAGAAGTCAAGACTTTGCCACTAATATAGGGCAAAGGCTTTACAGTATTGTAGCTTTTGCTATTATAGGACCAAGAGACCGCTTTTTTTACCATAACCTTGGATTCCTTAATACGATGATTCCCATATTACCAGCCAGTCTCATCACGTGGTCAATATCGAAAGCCTACGCATCACTATAGGTGAAACAATAATCATGCCAAGTCTGCTGAGCGACGTATTTTTGGCATTATTTGGCAGTTATTTGTCGACAAACCTGTTTCTCCCTGAATACGCAGGGCATATACTCATTCCTGCGAGTAGTACAACCGCTCACCCTAAGTCCTATAATAATACGAGCTGTTTCTATTTGTCAACTTAATTTTTGCATTCATGAAGAAGTGTCAGAGTCTAATGGCACTGTCATGTTTTTTCGAAGTATGCGCACAACGTAACTACTCCGCGCGACTGTTTTTTTGTGATTTTAGTCGAACGTTAATACTTTTGACCCTCTCTGGCCGAAATTATATGTAA
>QNBT01000419.1 GCA_003644205.1 Planctomycetota bacterium
AGTCGTCTCGAGATAGTTCATATCCACCTCGCTGTCGAAGTGCCCGATATTGCACACAATCGCCTCGTCCTTCATCTGCTCCATGTGCTCGCCGCGTATCACATCGCAGCAGCCCGTCGCCGTGATGAATATATCGCCTACCGTCGCAGCATCTTCCACCGTCGTTACTTCGTAACCTTCCATCGACGCCTGCAATGCGCAAATAGGGTCAATCTCGGTTATCAAAACCCTCGCTCCAAGGGCCTTCATTGACTGTGCACACCCCTTACCAACATCACCGTAGCCGCAAACCACAACCACCTTGCCCGCAATCATTACATCGGTTGCCCGCTTGATGCCGTCGGCCAACGACTCACGACAGCCGTACAGATTGTCGAACTTGCTCTTGGTCACAGAGTCATTAACGTTTATCGCGGCAAAAGGCAGCTCACCGGCTTGGGACATCTGATAAAGCCGATGCACGCCCGTTGTCGTCTCCTCGGAAACTCCGCGAATATTAGCGACAACATTCGTCCATCTTGTCGGATTTTCTTTGTAGCTTGCTGCTAACCGATTCATAATAATCTCAAACTCTTTGTTGTCCTGCTTGACCTCAAGCAATGAGGGGTCCTTCTCGACCTTGGCGCCCTGAAACACAAATAGCGTAGCATCGCCGCCGTCATCGACAATCATATTAGGCCCCGAGCCATCCGGCCAGGTAAGCGCCTGCTCCGTGCACCACCAGTAATCCTCTAACGTTTCACCTTTCCACGCAAATACGCAGCTTCTGCCCGCCTTAGCAATCGCGGCAGCGGCGTGGTCCTGGGTCGAAAAGATATTGCACGATGCCCACCGAACGTCCGCTCCGAGAATCTCCAAGGTCTCAATCAGCATCGCAGCCTGAATAGTCATGTGCAGACTACCGGTAATTCTCATGCCCTTGAGAGGCTTGTCCGGCCCGTATTTTTGGCGCACCGCCATAAGCCCCGGCATCTGGCTCTCGGCTAATTTCATCTCCGCACGGCCCCAGTCGGCCAACGAAATATCCGCAACCTTACGCTTAAGGCCCGGCTCAACCTTCATCACATCACTTTGGGCCTGTCCAACAGTCTCCATAACCTACCTTCCAAAAAATAATCTGTACAAAAAACCAGAAGTTTCTGTCATCTGTCATCTGACATCTGCTCTTCACTAATATAGACGAAAACCTGTGATTGGGCAACACTTATTTACACTCTGACTGGCTGAACCTGGCTGCTACATGAAGAACTTCTCAAAAATCAACGCTCCCAAATTATAGACACCGTGAATACAAATCGCCACACAAAAGAAACCGTGCGCAACACTGATGTCCGCTACCTTGCCGTTTGCAAGCTGCTTTTTCCAAACACGAATCATCCCAACAGATGCTATCATCGAACAACCTAAGTGCATCCCCGTACAAACAGTCCAGCGATAACAGGCATATGTCTCGGGATTTGCAAATTTGGACGGACTGGGATAAACGTAAATGTACAAAAGGTTTTCAATCGTTGCAAAGACAAGAGCAGAAACAGATGCAGAGAAGACGAACTGCCACGATGCAAACACGCGGTATGGCCTCTTCTCAAGTAAATATATCATCCCCGATTGCTTCAGGATTTCCTCAATGACCGGACCGAACACAATTATATACAGCCAGCCGTACCACGCTCCCGTCCCACCCATAAACGCACCTAAGACAGCAAACGGACCTCCCAACAACGCCGCCAGCACGCCTACACCAAGGTTGCCGGCCAACGAACATTCGCTACGCTTCCGCTGTATCCACTTTCCCAAATATGGTGCGTTTTCGGCCCCGGTGATTGCCGGTTCGTTCATTACAGAATCGCGTATCGAGGCAATCTCATCATCGTGAATCCTGGGCCTGTCAGCTTTGCCCTCGCCTGGATCCGCCTCAAAACCGCCATCTTGGAAAGCAGGTTCTGAACCCGCTGATAGATATTCATCTTTCATGCTGACTTTACCGCAGTACCGTATGCAAGCACTTCGACCCCTCCGGGTTTTTTTTTCTTGCCCTGAATGGTAGATGTTTCAAACCGGACATTCCACACACCGCCTGCGCCGAGCTTTTTGGCCTGTTCGAGTAACCTGACCAGCGCCTCGCGTCGCGCCCGTGACATCAAAGACCGGTAGGCCTTTATCTCGCCGCCGAAAAGGTTGCGAAGCGCCGCTGCGAAAACCTTGAAGTAATCAGTTGCAATAACACAAGAGCCGGTTACGATGAAACTTTCAGTAATTTGCAATTCTGCCGGCAAACGACGCAAATTACAAACCTTTAGCTCTTTTAAGTCCTCTTCTCTTTTCGCCAGATTACTCAAGTGTCTTGTCTCGATACACTTGCCTGTTACAAGACCAAGAACAATCAGCCCGATGGGAATAACAAACTGCAATAGCGCTTGAACCATAATAGTATCCTATTGATAATTGAATAATAAAATAAACATTTTACCGAAAATCCTAAATCCTAATATCAAAACTCTAAACAATATCGAATTACCAAACTACAAATGCTCAAAACAGTGCCCTTTGACCAGAAA
>QNBT01000420.1 GCA_003644205.1 Planctomycetota bacterium
CGGCCTCGAAGCTGAATGCTGCCTGTTCTATTCGGGCGGTGACTACGGAATCTGGAAAAGGCTGATGAGTGATATGGAACCTGAAGCCAACAGGATTGCCATGGTCAAGCTCAACAGAATCTACAACTACTGCACCAGTGGGATATGCAGACACAAAGCGATTCTTCGATATTTCGGCCAGGACCTTGATAAGAGTAACTGCGCCGCCTGCGACATTTGTCTCGGCGAGCTTGACTGCATAGAAGACGGGCTGATAACCGCCCAGAAAATCCTGTCATGTATTCTCCGCCTCGACCAGCGATTCGGCGGCGGCTATACCGCTTCGGTACTGACCGGCTCAGAAGATAAACGAATACTGGCAAACAACCATGATAAGCTCAGTACTTACGGCTTGCTCGGCGATTATTCGAAACGCATTGTGCATGACTGGATTGAACAGCTTACAGGACAGGATTACATTGAAAAAACCGGCGAATACAACGTCTTGAATGTAACCGAGAGGGGACGGTGCGTTCTGAAAGGCAAAGAAACGCCTCGTCTGCTCAAGCCCGCCCAAAAGCCGGCTAAGGTATCCAAGGTCGTTGAAGATTCATGGCAGGGAGTTGACAGGGGATTGTTCGAGGCTTTACGAAAGTTACGGGCAATCATTGCGCGCAAAAAGAACGTTCCAGCTTACGTAATCTTTGGCGATGCCGCACTGCGGGACATGGCCCGCAGAAGACCTTCTACACCCCGAGCCTTTCTCGAAGTCAAAGGTGTGGGCGAGAAAAAACTCCAGCAGTACGGCGAGGTTGTGCTTGGCGCTATTAAGGATTATTGTCAGGCAAATTCACTCCAGACCGATATCGGCATTTGGTAGATTAGCTGTGCAAAAAAAATTAGAAAATACGGAACGGTCCGCACCGTGATTGTAAAAGGGCAAAACTGTGGGTGCGCAAAAAATATAGCCGAGAGGTCGTCTCTCGGCTATGCCTCTACCCTCCTCCACAACCGTAGGGCCTTCATTTCAAGAAGCAGTGCCGGGGACCGCCCAGCCCCTCTTACAATCACCACGCACTACTGGTTAACGATCCAATTAATCCGGCCCGGAGCTATTGCCGACAATAGTCTTAAATATATTTTCCTGGTTTTCTTTTTGGCCTACTCAGGCTCAGCAACAAAGTCCCAAGTCCAAAAAGTGCTGCGGTAGCCGGTTCCGGTATCTCCTCATCGTCGTTTTCAGGCACAGGGAAGGGTTCAGCCGGTACCGGGAAATCATCTTCCAGCGGCTCCGATGGCTCTACGGGCTCGGGAGGTTTTTGGAATTGTCCGCCGCCACCGCCACCACCTCTCGGGCGAAAATCCGGCACCCTGTGCAAGCCACCACCACCCAGGCCACTCACAATACCCGCCTCAAGCGGCAGGTCAAATTCCGAGCGTTCAAAAACAGCAATTACTATCTTCGGCGAATCCACAAGTATTGTCGTTTCATTGATAGTAGGATCGGTAACATCGCCAAGCCAGTAAACGAATTGATAACCGGGCTTGGCGATAGCCGTCAGTGTAACAACTTCGTCCAAACCGGCCTTGTAAACGCCTAACTGGGGTGCAACCTTGCCGGCGCCAATCGGACTTTGCTCGATCAGCAGGCTATAACCCATATCGTAGTAGGAATGGGGGTCGAAATAGTCATACATCTGACCGTAACCATTCTGGCCAACCGCGGCAATCACAACCACCATTGCCGGCAGAAGCATCCTCAGTAAGGTAATCCAGTTGGCTTTGTCGGTCTTAATCATATCCACCAATTTCCCTATCTACTTGTCGGTTCGGCGAAAAATATTCTTTCCTCTTCTAAGCAGCATCGCACCGCCGATAGAAAACAATGTCAGCATGGCAGGCTCTGGTACCGGAAAATCACTCGGTTCAGGGCCTTTAATCTCATAATCGCCGCGCACCCAGTCTCTATCACTGCTGAATGCCAGAAACCACGAATGCTCCCCGGCCTGTATCAACTCTTCCGCAAACAGTCCGAAATCCCAGACAGCTTCGCCGACATCGTCACTGTCCTCGTCTGAAAAATACTCCTCGGTCGGCTCAATACCCTCTTCAGGGTCTTGCTGCGAACCGATATCATAGACATAAGCCATATCGATACCTAACGCGGCAAAGTACGCAACCGACTCCTCACTGTTGAACTGATAGTCGTTGAATATCTGATATGCGTAAATGTATCGGCCGTCCCCCGGTGCGGTATAACCGTCGGCGCCGATGAATTCATCGGGATTTTCCCACGTGTCGTAAACGGCGAAATCTATACGTCCCCGCAACAATTTCGTGTCGCCGAATCCATTGTCCCATTCCTCATCATAGAACACAAAACCCTGGTAGTGGGAACTTTCCGGCAGCATCCTCAGCAGCGTTGCACTCGCATCCCGAGCGAACAGTATTGCGCCAATCAAGAAACTTAAAACAAGCACCCTTTTTGCTGACATACGATAACCTCTCTCCCTGACCTCCTTACGTAACGTCACGTAACGTCCGTATTTGAATCTATAAGTTGTCCGGCCTGTATTA
>QNBT01000421.1 GCA_003644205.1 Planctomycetota bacterium
CCTGATAAGGGTGCACTCGGAATGTATGACGGGTGATTTATTTCATTCGCAGAGATGCGAGTGTGGGTACCAGTTGATAACGGCGATGCAGATGATAGAAGAAGTGGGTAAAGGCGCTCTTATATATCTGCGCCAGGAGGGCAGGGGGATAGGGCTCCGCAATAAGCTCAATGCGTATAAGCTTCAGGAGCAAGGGTATGACACGGTGGAGGCGAATATAAAATTGGGCTTTATGCCGGACAAGCGTGACTACGGGATAGGGGCCCAGATTTGCCGGGACCTGGGTCTCAAGAAGGTCAGAATCCTGACGAATAATCCGAAGAAGGTCAGCCGGTTGGAGGTTTACGGGATAAAAATAGTGGAACAGATACCGCTGAAGGCCCGACCCGGCCGGCACAATATCGACTATCTGCGAGCGAAGAAGAACAGACTCGGCCACATACTTGACGAAGACCTGTAGTGCACAGGGCACGGCCAAACCCTTCGGCTACACTCAGGGCAGGCAAGTTTGACCGTGGCACCCAAGAGAAAATGTAAAATGCAAAGCGTAAAACTGTGGAACCGCTTCGCGGAACTTTTTGAAGGGCAAAATGTTGAAAACAGCCGTAGTCGTGATTTTTGCCGTTGCAGGTGTGATTTGTTCGACAGGTTGTGGGCCGGATAGTTCAGCCGGCCGAGTCTCTTCGGGCACAGGCGGTGATGCGCTCGGCGCTTATATGCCTTCTGAAGTGCATATTGTGGGCCTGACCGAAATCACACCGGTTTCCGCGGGACCTTGGCAGGGAAAGCTGAACGCCTATGTAGATCTGGTGGACAGTTTCGGATGCTGTGTGAAGTCGCCCGGCCTGTTCAGATTTGAGTTATATGAGTTCGTGCCGCGTTCATCACAGCCCAAGGGTAAGAGGATATTCTTCCCGCAGGACATCGACCTCACCGATGCGACAGAAAATAACAAGCACTGGCGTGATTTTCTAAGGGCCTATCAATTTGAACTGCCTCTTAATTTTAGTCCTAAGCCGGACGAAAGCTTTGTGTTAGAGGTAACGTTTACAACACCCCAGGGAAACCGGCTGAGAGATACATTCCACATCAGGTATGAGAGCCAATGACCTTATGAATTCCGTTAATTAGTTGAGCGTATTTGTCGGAGCATGAGATGGAAGAATTCAGGTCGGATGAAGAAATCCTGCAATTTGCCATGGCTAAAGAAGTAGCTGCGCACCAGCTCTACGCGGATTTGGCGCGCCAGATGGACAATGCAACTATGCGTCTGCTCTTTGAGAATTTTGCAAAAGAGGAGCTAAGACACAAAGCTGCGCTGGAACTGGAAGTAATGAAAAGGGGCTTGGTGGTGCCGGCAGCGATAGATGTGGACGACCTTGACCAGACCGATGTTATGCTTGCGATAGACCCTGAGCTGGGTGTCGATTATAAGAACGCCCTTATTTTGGCGATTAACAAGGAGGCAAAATCGTTCAGGCTTTATGTAGAGCTGGCGGCAATCGTGAAGGATAAACAATCGCGTGAAACACTTTTGTCATTAGCTCAGGAAGAGGCGAAACATAAACTGCGGTTTGAAATAGAATACGGTGCGGCGACAAAGGGGAAGTGAGGTGCGATGTTTCGGATGTTTCGGGAGGCCAATAAGCCTGTCTTAATAGTGTTGAAACGGGTATTTGCAGGGGTGGCAAACGATGAAAGATTTTGAGACGTTTGGACAATCTATCTTCCGAAGGCGGCAAGATGGCGATTCTCAAAGCAATCAATGAACGGGGTCCTTGCGCAGCCGAGAGCGAAGAAATGGAAGAGAAAATCAAAGAATAACCATTCAACAAAACAATAGTTAGCCTGCCCCGGTATTAATGTCGGCTGCGCTGATTTCGGCCGCTGTCGTATCTTGACGAGTCGGTTGCACCATGATATGGTAAAGTCTGTGAAACAGGATAAAGCCATCCAAACTTCGCGCTCTTGCGAAGAGCAATCGACTGTGCCGGACGATTTTTCCAAATCCGCCAGGAGAGTATGTTTCTTACTGTTCCTTGCCGTCCTGTTATGTACTGTTGGTCTGAAAATATACAAGGCCGACCGAACGGGAATAATTTACGATGAGTCGTTGACTTTTCAGCGCTATTGCGACAGTGTGCACACTGCCTTGACATCGTTTGACCCGGATAGTGCCAGCAGTACGAATAATCATCTGTTGAATTCGATATTCATTCATTATGCCAGGCGGTGGTTCGGTTTTTATGAGCACTTCATCAGAATACCTTCTCTTTTAGCGGGGATAGTCTTTTCGCTGGCAGCGGCATATATCATTTATAAAACGATTGATTCCGGGCCAATGCGTGTGGTGTCTTTGGCGATGGTTTTGCTTGTTCCGTTTGTTTTTGATTATTCCTATCTGGCAAGAGGATATGCATTTGGGCTGGCAGGGATATATGCGGAAATTGCATTTGTACTTTGGCTGCTTGAGCACAAGATGCCGCTGCGGTTCTGGCCGATTGTCGCGGTGGTAATTTCGGCGTTGAACTTTCTGGCTTTCGGGTCGATGA
>QNBT01000422.1 GCA_003644205.1 Planctomycetota bacterium
AATAGAACAGCTTCACACCATCTTTCACCTTAACTCTTTTTGCCGGGCCACGGTACATTTCGGGAAGGGGATTGTCGATATGAGGGCTTTCTCTGACCTGGCTCAATTCACTCAGAATTGCCCTCGATTCGAGTTCGGTGGGTTTTGAGGCAAAAAAGTCCCCGCAGCCGGAGATGCAAATGATAACAGCCAGCACCATGCACCACCAGAGAATCATATTCTCCACGGATGTTGTTCCCGCATCAGTTTTGACGGGTTCAACCATAACAAACCTCATCAAGTTTCCTTTATAAACTACTAATCGTTAATTGTCAAGCTTTATCTGTAATTTATATAATTTTAGGGCCGAAATATTAGACTCACGGCCCAATCCGTGTTATTTTACGCCCCTTATGCGAGCCAGATGCAAAAAAAACCGTCTAACTGTGGCCTTTGTCGCCCTCGGCTGTCCAAAAAACATTGTGGACAGTGAAAAGATGTTGGCTGATATTGGTCAGGCCGGCTTTATCATCTCGGATGATACTGATAACGCCGATGTTGTGGTTATTAATACCTGTGGCTTTATAAAACCGGCTAAGGACGAGGCGTTTGAGGCAATAGCCGCAGCGGTTGAGCAGAAGAAGCGCGGCAAGGTCAGGAAGGTTGTTGTCGCCGGCTGTCTGGTGCAACGCATGGGCGCCGAGCTTGCAAAGGAAATGGACGGCATAGATGCAATCGCCGGCCTTGGTGCACGAGACGATATAGCCGACATAATCACACGCTCATTGGCACAAAGTGCCCGCCAAAAGCCCGCCATCTATCTTGAACCATCGGACAGGCGGATCGGCGATGATACAGGCAGGCTCCTTATAACACCAGGACACACCCCTTATCTTAGAATCAGCGAGGGTTGCGACCGCGCCTGCTCGTTTTGTACGATACCGGCTATCAAGGGTCGATTCAGGAGTAAGCCGGCTGAGCTGGTTTTGGCTGAGGCGCAGGAGTTGGTACGTAACGGGGCAGTCGAAATTAGCATAATCGCCCAGGACAGCACTTACTATGGCACAGACTTAGGGATAAAGAATGGCTTAAGCAGGCTGGTAAAGGAGCTGGACAAGATTGAGGCTTTGCGTTGGATTCGTCTGATGTATCTGTATCCAGCCGGTATTGATGATGAGTTGATTGAGACAATCGCGGGCAGCAAAAAGGTGGTGAACTATATTGATATGCCGATTCAGCATATAAATGATGACATTTTGAAGGCGATGCGGCGAGGCGACAGGAAGGAAAAGATAGCTGAGTTGATAGAAAAACTTCGCCGGGTTATGCCGGATGTGGTGCTGCGAACGACGCTGATCGCCGGCTTTCCCGGCGAGAGCGACGAGCAGTTCGAGGAGCTATCGGATTTTGTGCGAACCGTGAAGTTTGATGCCTTAGGCTGCTTTGGCTTCTGCGCCGAAGAAGGCACACCGGCGGCAAAGATGACCGGCCAGGTGCCCCAAGCGGTGAAAAACGAGCGCCTCGAGAGGTTGATGCTGACCCAGCAGCAGATTGCTTTTGAAAAGGCGCGCGGGCGAATCGGCCAGGAGTTAGTTTGCCTGATTGACGAGGTTGATGAGAGCGGTCTCGGTCGCGGGCGTTTCTACGGCCAGGCGCCGAAGATTGACAGCGTCTGTTATATTAAAAGCGTACCGCCTGGGCCATCCGCCGTCGCCAAGGCTTCCATCTTCGCTAAAGCTACGACGGACAAGATGGCGGGACAAAAGGCCCACCCTACAATCCGTAGTCTGAAGCCGGGAGAGTTTGTCGGGGTAAAGGTCGGCGGCTCGCAGGATTATGATTTGCTCTGCCGGGCGATTTTGTGATTGAAAGCAGCGATTGTATATTGTAAATTTTACACTGTAGATTTTCCGGGATTTGTGTGGATTAGGTAAGTGGATACAAAAGGCGATAACAGATTAGTGAGGCTGATTCCGAACGCCCTGACGTTCTCAAGGTTGATTTTGACGTTGGCCTTTCTCGCAATGATCCTCTACGCACCCCACACCGGCGAAGCCAAACCGGCGACTTTTCTGATGATAGCATTTACGCTTTTCGTTGTCGCCGGCCTTACCGACATCGTTGACGGCCCTATTGCCCGCGCGTTCGGCGTTACGAGCAAATTCGGGCGAATGGTTGACCCCCTGGCGGATAAAATCCTTGTGGGCGGCGCCTTTATTTGTTTTGTAATAGTCAAACAACCAACTTTTACAAATATCTTCAGACCACAAACCGCAACGCTGATTCAGTGGACAGTGGCAATCGTAATCATAGCGAGGGAGATTTTTGTAACGATACTGCGCCATATTGCCGAGGCCCGCGGCGTAAGCTTTGCCGCTACCGTTACGGGTAAGGTAAAAATGTTTATACAATCGTTCGGTATCGGTACGGTCATGGTAAAGTGGGCCTTCGTTTCGCGGGCATGGGGGGACTGGTTCACCGTTGTAACATTTGCGATTGTGCTGCTCGTTACAGTCGTCTCAGGTGTCAGGTCTCTTCAACGACCGAGAAA
>QNBT01000423.1 GCA_003644205.1 Planctomycetota bacterium
AAAGAACAGCGGGATAAACTGCTTAAATTAAGGGTTACGATAGAAGAAGCCGAAAAAGCCAACCTGATATCTGTAGCGGCTACTTATGACAAGATGGACCCAGCCAGTGCCAGCAAGATACTGGCTACTATGAGCAAGACAAACAGGCAGACGCCGGGTCAGGACACCGGTCTCGATGAAGCGGTTAAAATTCTTTACTACATGACTGAAAGGACCAAAGCGAAGCTATTGGCTGAGTTGGTCTCATCCGAACCGGCGCTTGCAGCAACTTTATGCCAGCGGCTAAAGCAGGTAAGATAAAGGAGAAACAGGCGCATGGATTTTGCAACAATAGCAGGTATCCTATTAGGTTTTTTGTAGTAATATCTGCCATCGTCGTCGGTGGTGGCGCCGAAGCATTTATACACATTCCATCACTGGCGATAACTATAGGCGGCATGCTGTGTGCGACGCTCATACATTTCTCACTGCCTCAGTTTCTGGGGATTTTTGCCGTCGTTAAAAAGACCATAGTTACCAAGATTCCACCGGCTTCGGTGCTCATCCAACAGATGGTCAACTACTCAGCCATCAACAGGCGTGACGGAGCGTTGGCCCTGGAGCGAGAGCTTCCAAATATAACCGATTCATTTTTTATCAAAGGGCTGCAGATGCTCATTGATGGACAAAACGGCGAATCGATTCGAGATCTTATGTCGATGGAGATTCAATATCTTCAGGAACGTCACGCTACAGGTAAGAAGATATTAGAATTTATGGGAGCGGCTGCGCCGGCTTTCGGAATGATCGGAACACTCATCGGGCTGGTGCAGATGCTCAGAAATCTTTCTTCGCCTGAAGCGATCGGCGGCGGAATGGCGACTGCCTTGCTTACCACTTTTTACGGAGCATTCAGCGCGAACTTAATCTTTATCCCATTGGCGGGGAAACTGGGTATTTATTCCAAAGCAGAGACGACCTCAATGGAGATGATTGTAGAAGGTGTATGCGCTGTCGCAGACGGAGATAGTCCGACAGCGGTCAGGGAAAAACTCCAGGCGTTCATTTCTAAAGGCAGACGCCAGGAAGTAAAGGCGACTATATAACTCAAGTTGAGTATATAAAACATGATACAAAAAGAAAGACAGGTAGAGCCTGAAAGTGAACCAGGTGCGCCCGAATGGATGGTAACTTTCAGTGATTGTATGACCTTGCTGCTTACGTTTTTTGTCCTTCTTTTAAGTTTTTCATCTTTCGATGATAAAGTTTTTCTTTTGTTTCGTGGAACCCTGTTAGTCGATCTACCATCCCTTCATCAGCAAGTAAAGCGGAGCCGAGATTCTGTAGTAAGTTTCGAAGAAATTAGACCTAAAGAAGAACTTGAAACGGGAAGCGAAAAGCCTACCTTAGAGAATAAATCAAAGACCAACCTTCTAAAAGAGAAAGAGTCCAAGGAATTTCACATGAAAAAGGTTTTTGTGGGTGATTCTGATTGGTTTTTCTGGGGCAAAGGGACAGCTATATCGGCATGGGGCCGAAAAACTTTAGAAGTTTTGGGTGCGTTTCTAAAAAGAGTGCCGGGGCGTGTAGTTATCAGTGAGAACGGGCCGAAAGGAGACAAAAAGGACGAGCAGTTAGGCCTGGAGCGGGCATGGACGGTCATGGAATCTCTTACAAGCCAGCAAGGTCTTGACAAAGCCCGATTCAGTATCTCGGCAGCAAGTACTTTGGCCCAATGGGCAACCGACGAACATGAGCCGACCCCACGACACACAAAAGAGGGGCGGACGCTCGAGATTGTTATCTTAGAACGGAGCATTAGCAATTGAGATTCAGACGTTCAGTAATCACGGAAGACGGTGCTAAAGTACCGGCATATATTGTCACTTTTTCTGACATGGTTACACTGCTGCTGACGTTCTTTGTGATGTTGTTAAGCTTGTCGAAAACACAAGATCCCGAACTTTTCAATATAGGCCGTGATTCATTTGTTCGGTCGCTTAAAACTTTTGGCCTTGGTATGCTTCTGGGCAGAAAAGAGATGCCCACTTTTGGTGAAGTTAAGATTAAGTATCCAATAAGCCCTCCTGATAAGATATTCGACACCAGGGTTATAAGTGCACGGGAGGAAAGAACTGAGCGGATATTTCAAAAATTAAACAAATCGATGAAAGCAATGCCCTCTCAGATTGTAGCGGCCAAAACCGTTTATACAGTGACCGACATCCGTTTTTCGCCTGGTGATGACACCTTGAGCGAAACGGCCAAGGAGTCCCTCACGAAATTTTGCCTGGACCTGTCGTTGGAAGATGAACTGGAGGCAGGCAAACAACTTTACGTACTTGGGTTGGCCAGCGATGCAGCAACCGAAAAGGAACAATGGCTGCTGTCCGCGCGGCGTGCCGGCTCAGTTGCCGGCTTCCTGCAGCGTGTGCTTGGTTCGTCTAATAACCGGCAGGTTTACTATTGGGGGGCAGGGCCCGGAGGTGATTGGGTGGGACAGGATAGCCCGATTTCGGAAGAATCACAGGTGCTGATTGC
>QNBT01000424.1 GCA_003644205.1 Planctomycetota bacterium
CATCCTTTGAAAATTCACAGCCGTCAACAGCACCATTTTCCTGCGGCCCTTCACCAGGATTTATTGCTGCCCTGGGATCAACCGGGTGTTTTCTGATTTGATGCAGGGGTGTATCGACAGGGGAGACACCAAGTGAAACCACGATGTCAACTGATGAACCCGGGTCAACTAAAGTATCAGCAGGTGGTTCTTGTGAAATCACCACATCGACGGGAACTGTTGAGCTGTATTCGTAGTCTACAGGTACACCGACGACTAAGCCGGCTGCAACTATGATGGATTCTGCCGTTGCCTGGTCCTGGCCAATCACAGGTGGAACGGGCACAGGGGTAGGCAGCGTAAAGGCGCTTAAAGCACCTGAAACAATACCGATATTTGGCAGACTTGCAGAGTCACTCATCTGAACCGTATATGTATACTGCGTCTCAGGATCCAGGCCGCTGTCGGTGTAACTGGCAGATGTCTGCCATCCGCTGTCTGTACCGCCAGGATTGCCGCTGATCTCATCGAAGTAGTATTGAACCGGACCGCTTATATCCGAACCTGTCGCAGCCGTCATGCTGATAGCTGTATCGCTGTCAGCAGAAGGTGGTACTGCAAATGCTGCAGGATTCGGGGTTGGAGGATCAGTGTCTGGGTCTGTGGTGGCATCGGCAGGGGTCGATGCGGCGCCTGTGTTGTTATAACTGTCACGCATTGTAACCGTATATGTGTACGTCGTATCTGGTAACAGTCCGCTGTCGGTGTAACTGGCAGATGTCTGCCAAAGGCTGTTGTTTCCGCCGCCGGCTGTGCAGGTAAAGTAGTACTCGACTGGACCAGAGACATCCGAACCGATTGTCGCCGTCATGCTGATAGCTGTCTCGCTGTCGGCTGCCGGAGCTGCTGCAAACGTCGCAGGATTCGGCGTTGGCGGATCAGAGTCGGGCGGAACATATGCGTTAATGTCGATGAAGCATATCTTGGAATTAACACCAATGTTCGGCGCGGCGAGATTCGGGGTGACAGTCAATCTACCGTCAGAGACAACAACGGTAATGCCAAAGTGTTCGTCGAAATTGTCCTGGCCATCGGGATCTACAAGAAGTACGTCCTCGAGCATTACATGGTTGATCTGATCAGAATAGCCTGGATCACCAAACACTATATCAATGTCATACGTGCCATTGGGAATTTCAATTTCCCAGGTATCATTTCCAACTTTTTGCATATGATTGAGCGTGTCGTAGCGTTGATCGGCATCAACCCCGCGATCTCTTGTTTCGGCGTTTAATGTATCCCAGCCATAGGTATAGCCATTGCCGCGATCTCCGTAGACGGAACCGTCATCGACAAGATAACCTGCCGGCACCGCTGATGCAGCCGGCTGGAAGTTGATAAATATCGGGTCAAAATCAGGCGTAGTGGCACTGGCTTCGGCAGAAACACCACCCTCATTACCTACGCCATCACGCATTGTCACCGTATAGGTGTACTCCGTTAATTTTGATAAACCTGTATCATTATAAGTAGCACTGGTTTGCCAGCCGCTGTCATGGCCGGCTATTGTAATGTTCTCAAAGTAGTACTCGACAGGACCGCTGGGGTCGCTGCCTGTAGTAGCTGTCATAGTGATCTCTGAACTATTAATTGCCGCAATTGATGCAAATGTTGCAGGGTCCGGTATCGGCGCTGTCAGATCAGGAGGCGTTGTGGTAAAGCTCCAGACAGGGCCGGCGGCGCTGCCAATAGCGTTAATTGCATCTATAGCCCAGTAATAAGTTGTGTCCGGAGTAAGCAAACCCGGGTCATACGTTGTTCCTGTCTGATTACCCATAAATTCTCCGGCGCCAGGTGTCGGATTTGTTCCAAAATACACATCATGCGATGTGGCATATGTACCGGCATCCCAGCTAATATCAGCCGTGATACTGACATCAGTTGCGAGGTCTGCAGGATCAGGATTTGTCGCAGGATCGGGAGGATTCGGTACTTCATGGTGAAGGGTAAATGATTCTAAAACCGTATTCTCCGGCGATTTGACCGCCGTGAAAATAAGGTCGTAGCCCTGAACGTCTATCGTGCAGTAGCTCAGTGTATTCCCCGCTCCATATTTATAATACGAGCCGCTATAACTAGAGCTGACGGGATCCAATGGTGCACCGCCGCCACCGGTGGTTATGTGAACAACACCATTTACCTCGCAGCGGACATAGTTGTGGTTGTGACCGTTTATGACAAGGTCAACGCCATAGGTTTCAAACAGCGGCTGGAGGTGGGTCTGGGCGGTGGTATTGTTAGAATGATCACCGCCACTCCAGGCTGGCATGTGATACATAACTATCTTCCATTCCTTGGTGGTCGTGGCCAGGTCATTTTGCAGCCAGTTGTGTTGGGCAGAACCAGTAGTATAACTGCTTTCATGGACGTCAACTACCGCAATATGTACCGGGCCGTAGTCGAACGACCAGTAGTGATTACTGACGTAGGGATAGGGGTAGTATTTTCTGTACACACTCCCGTCATCCTC